>JAYVMM010000591.1:0-2409 GCA_043758975.1 Planctomycetota bacterium
GCGGCGGCGTCGCCGACCAGCAGTGCTTCCACGGTACCGGTGAAGACCTGGACCTCGGTTCGACCATCGCGCATGACCTCGAGGCCGAAGGCGGTGCCGCGGTCGACCACCTCGACCCCGCGCGCGGCGATGGTGAAGCCGTGCGCCGGCAGCGGCACCTCGGCGGTGGCGCGCCCGCTGAGCAGGCGCACGTGCATCGCCGACTCGAGCTCGAGCGTCGCCGGGCCTTCGAGCAGCAGGCGCGCCCCGCTGTCGAAGGCGATCTCGGCCAGGCCGGCCTTGAGCTGGAGGCGGGTGGGTGCCAGGCGGTCGCCAGCGCTGAGCAGCTCGGGCCCGGCCCATACCGCATCGCGCGCCGCGCTCAGGCGGGCGATCGACCAGTCGTGGCCGGTGGGCACGCCGCTGCGCCCGAGTAGGAGGGCGCCGAATAGCGCCGCGAGCACTAGGCAGGCGGCGACGAGCAGACGCACCGCCGACACCTGCGCTGGACGGCGCCGCGGCGCGCTAGTGCGCGCGATGCGCGCCAGCACGCGATCCTGGAAGGCGCTGCCCGGCGCGGTGGGCAGCGCGCGCATGACGCACTCGACGTCACAGCGCGCGCCACCGGCGGCGCGCAGCAGGCGATCGGTGACCACGGCGCGTGCGAAGTCGCGCCGCGCCGCCTGGTCGCCCTCGACCACCGCCAGCAGCGTGCGCATATCCTCGCTCGTGCAGGTGCCGGCGAGGTAGTCCGCGATCAGGCGGTCGGTGTCAGGCCTGTTCATGGAGCGGCCCGTCATGGAGCTTGAGGCAGTCGGCGATGGCGAGGCGGGCGCGGTGCAGCACCAGCCGCACCCACGCCGGGTTGCGCCCGTGGCTGGCGGCGATGGCCTCGTTGGGCAGCTGGTGGAAGTAGTGCTCGCGCACCACCACCGCGGCGCGCTCGCGCAGGCCATCGATGCAGCCGTGCAGGCGCGCGAGCAGGGCGGGGTCCTGATCGAGGGACGCATCGGGTGCGGCGCCGAAGGTGGCGAGCTCGAGCCTGGCCTCCTCCTGGTAGCGGCGCTTGAAGGAGTGCTCGCTCAGCCAGCGCCGGCGCTCGTTGAGCGCCTCATAGCGCGCGATGGTGATGATCCAGCTGACGAAACCGGTGCCGAGCTGGTAGGCGTCGAGCTTACGGTAGGCGGTGACGAAGGCCTGCTGCACCACGTCCTCGACCGTGCCCGGGTCGGGCAACAGGGGGGCGACGCACACCCGCAGGCGGCTCTCGCAGGCCTCGATCACCCAGCGGAAGGCCTCGCGGTCGCCGGCGCGCACTGCGCGCACCGCAGCGTCGATCCCGGCCTGGATCTGATCGTGGTCGTACATCGGCTCGCTTTCCTGACAACAGCCTCATGATCGCCAGCGTTTCACGAAATCCGCGCCGCCCGCCCGCCGGCTGCCTGCCGCCCCTGTCGCGCAACAACGGCATGCCCGCCACCGCCGGCGCTCCCGGCATACCGGCGACCGCCATGCAACGCCGGCGGCATTCGCGACATTATGAGTGAACCGGGAGCCGATTCCATGCCCTTCCCGACGCGTCCACTCTCCGCCCCCGCCCCCGCCCCCGCCCGCATCACCCGCATCACCCGCATCGCCCTCGTCCTCCTGGTGCTGACCGCTGCCGGCCTGCCGGCGGCGGATGCAATCGCGCTCTCCAGCCTCGACCTCAGCCTGGCCAAGCAGGGCTGGAACACGCCCAAGGCCAACCGCTCGGTCGAGGGCCGCCCTTTGACCATCAATGGCAAGAAATTCGAGAGCGGCTTCGGCACCCACGCGGTGAGCAACCTGGTGCTCGACCTCAAAGGCGGCTGCGAGCGCTTCACCGCCCAGGTCGGTGTCGACGACGAGCAGAACGGCGCCGGCACGGTCGAGTTCGTGCTCTTCGCCGACGACAAGGTGGTGTGGCGCAGCGGGGTGATGGGCAGCGGCGAGGGGCCGCAGGCGGTCGATGTGCCGCTCACCGGGGTCAAGCAGCTGGTGCTGCACGTCACCGACGGCGGCGACGGCACCGGCAATGACCACGCTGACTGGGGCGACGCCATGCTGGTGGTCAGCGGAGCCAAGCCGGTGAGCGTACCGGTGCCCGAAGGCAAGGTCTTCGCGGTGCCGGCGCCGCCGCTGTCGGTGAAGACCTACATGTCCAAGATCCCCACCGGCTACAGCGCCACCCTCTTCGGCAAGCCGCCCGAGGTCAGCTACCCGGTGAGCGTGAGCGCCGCCGGCGACGGCACCCTGTTCGTCTCGGTGGACAAGAACGGCTCGCTCGACAAGGCCCCGCACCGCGGCTCGATCGTGCGCATGGTCGACCGCGCTGGCAGCGGCGTGGCCGACCAGGTCACCGCCTTCGTGCCCGACGTCGACTCGCCGCGCGGCATCTACTACGACGGC
>JAYVMM010000592.1:0-4243 GCA_043758975.1 Planctomycetota bacterium
CCAGGTGGATGGTGAAGCCGTGCAGGCTGCTGGGGGTGTTGGGAATGTAGCTGATGAACTCGCCGGTCGGGCTGTACTTCTGCAGGCCGCCCTCCTTTACGCCGTCGACGCTGACGTAGATGTTGCCGCCGGAATCGACGCGGATCTCGCCGTGGCCGTTGCCGATGGTGGTCTTGCCAGGCGGGGGCTTGATGAAGTTGGCCTGGAAATCGTAGGTCGGATCGGCAGCGCCGAGGGTCGCCATGGCCGCGAACGGAGTGAAGAGGCAGGCGAGGGCGAGGAGTGGGCGCATGGGCAGGTGGTCCTGTGCGTGGGTGGGGACGGTGGAAGCGGACCAGATGCGCTGGTCGTGATTTTCCAGCGCTACACCGCGTAGGTCCGTGCGGACTGCCCGGAGCCGTCTGCAGCTCACGCTCCCTGCTGGGCAGGGGTCCGCCACGGGCAGGCCCAGGGACGGGCGGGAGATGTAAGTCCGTGTACCGCAATCACCGGCGGCAATCGCGGCTTGCCAGTGGCGCGGCCCAGCACGGTCCGTCCAATGCCCCCGCACATGGAGCCCTCAGAGCGACCTGGACCAGACCCACTGCACCGAGCACCAGCTCCAGGGGATGCAGACGAGGCGTCCCGCGTCTATTCCAAGGTCGCCTGGCGGCTGGTCCCGTTCCTGTTCGTCTGCTACATCGCTGCCTTCCTCGACCGGGTGAATCTCAGCTACGCCAGCCTGACCATGCAGACCGACCTCAAGCTGTCGGACCAGGTCTATGGCTGGGGCACCGGGGTCTTCTTCCTGAGCTATTTCCTCTTCGAGGTGCCCAGCAACCTCATCCTGCAGCGTCTCGGCGCGCGCCGCTGGATCGCGCGCATCATGATCAGCTGGGGCGTGATCTCGATGGCCATGGTCCTAGTCCAGGGCCCGCTCAGCTTCTATGTGCTGCGCTTCCTCCTCGGCGCGTCCGAGGCGGGATTCTTCCCGGGCATGATCCTCTACCTGTCGTTCTGGTTCCCGGTGCACCGCCGGGCGCAAATGGTGGCCCGCTTCATGATCGCGATCGCAGTCTCGAACGTCATCGGCGCACCGATCTCGACCTCGATCCTGGCCCTGGACCAGCTGGCTGGGATGGCTGGTTGGAAATGGTTGTTCCTCGTCGAGGGGCTGCCATCGATCGCCCTCGGCTTCGTGGTCCTCACCTACTTGGTCGACCGCCCGCGCGAGGCGCGCTTCCTGTCCGCCGCTGAGCGGACCTGGCTGGAAACCGAGTTGGAAGCGGATCGCACCCGCGTATCCGCGAGCGGGAGCCAAGATCTGCATGCCGCCTTCACCGATGTCAGGGTCTGGTGGTTGTCGGCCATCCATTTCTTCATCGTCTTCGCCAGCTATGGATGCAACTTCTTCCTGCCGAAGGTGATCAAAAGCGCGGGCGCGGCGACCAACAATCAGGCGATCCTGCTGTCCGCGATCCCCTATGCGGTCGCCGGGGTGGCGATGTTCATTGCAGGATGGAACAGCGATCGTTGTCGGGAGCGGCGCTGGCATATCGTCGGCGCGATCCTGATCGGCGCCGCCGGCCTGCTGGTGACCGCATGTGCCAATGGCTCGCTGGTCGTAGCCCTCATCGGGCTGAGCCTGGGAGCAGCGGGGATCCTCGCCGCGTTCCCGCCGTTCTGGGCGCTGCCAGCCGAATTCCTCACCGGCACCGCAGCAGCCGGGGGGTTCGCCTTGATCAATGCCCTGGGCAATCTCGGGGGCTCTGCCGGCCCCAGCATCGTCGGCTACCTGGTGTCGCCGTCCGGCTACCTGGATGCGCTGATCGCCCTATCCTGTTCGCTAATGCTGGGCGCCATCCTGACCGTGACCTTCCCGGTCGCCAAGCGCAGCACCGCAACCACCCCGTCGTGAGCGCCACCGCGCCGGCCAGCCCGCGCGCCGGGGCTGTCATTCGCGCCCAGCCCGTCATAATCCCGACCGCCATCCGGCCTGCACCAGGAGCCGTCCATGTCCGCCGTTGAGAAGCCGAAAACCCTCCGCAGCGCCGCCTGGTTCGGGCCCGCCGACCGGGATGGCTTCATCCACCGCAGCTGGATGAAGAACCAGGGCCTGCCCGACCATGTCTTCGATGGCCGCCCGGTGATCGGCATTTGCAATACCTGGTCGGAGCTGACGCCGTGCAACGCGCACTTCCGCACCCTCGCCGAACGCGTCAAGCGCGGGGTGTGGGAGGCCGGCGGCTTCCCGGTGGAGTTCCCGGTGACCTCGCTGGGCGAGACCCTGATGCGCCCCACCGCCATGCTCTTCCGCAATCTCGCGGCGATGGATGTCGAGGAGTCGGTACGCGCCAACCCCATCGACGGCGTGGTGCTGCTCGCCGGCTGCGACAAGACCACCCCGTCGCTGCTGATGGGGGCGGCGAGCTGCGACTTGCCGTCGCTGATGATCTCCGGCGGCCCGATGCTCAACGGCAAGTACCGCGGGCAGGACATCGGCTCGGGCACCAACGTGTGGAGCTTCAGCGAACAGGTGCGCGCCGGCACCATGACCATGGGCGAGTTCCAGGAGGCCGAGTCTTGCATGCACCGCTCCGCCGGCCACTGCATGACCATGGGCACCGCCAGCACCATGGCCTGCATGGTCGAGGCGCTCGGCATCGGCATGCCCGGCAACGCCACTTATCCGGCGGTGGATGCGCGCCGCTACACCCTCGCGCACCTGGCCGGACGCCGCATCGTCGAGATGGTGCGCGAGGACCTGTGCATGTCCAAGATCCTCACGCGCAAGGCCTTCGAGAACGCGGTGCGGGCGATCAACGCCATCGGCGGCTCCACCAACGCGGTCATCCATCTCATCGCCCTGGCCGGGCGCATCGGCGTGCCTTTCGCCCTTGAGGACTGGGACACCCTCGGGCGCGGGGTGCCCTGCCTGGTCGACCTGATGCCGGCGGGGCGCTTCCTGATGGAGGACTTCTGCTACGCCGGCGGCCTGCCCGCGGTGCTGCGCGAACTGGGCGCGCTCATTCACCGCGATGCCCTGGTGGTGACGGGGAAGACCATGGGCGAGCACATCAAGGACGCCCCCTGCCACAATCGCGAGGTCATCCGCACCATGCACAACCCGCTGCGTGCGGAGGGCGGCATCGCAGTGGTGCGCGGCAACCTCGCGCCCTCGGGCGCGGTGGTCAAGCCCTCGGCGGCGACCCCGGCGCTGATGAAGCACCGCGGGCGCGCGGTGGTGTTCTCCTCGATCGAGGATTTCCACGCCCGCATCGATGATCCTGCGCTGGAGATCGATGCCACCTCGGTGATGGTGCTGCAATACTGCGGACCGCGTGGCTATCCGGGCATGCCCGAGGTCGGCAACATGCCGTTGCCGCCCAAGCTGCTCAAGCAGGGCATCACCGACCTGGTGCGCATCTCCGATGCGCGCATGAGCGGCACCGCCTACGGCACCGTAGTGCTGCATGTGGCGCCCGAGGCGGCGGTGGGCGGCACCCTCGCCCTGGTGCGCACCGGCGACTGGATCGAGCTCGACGTCGAGGCGCGCCGCCTGCATCTCGACGTGCCCGAGGCCGAACTCGCCCGCCGCCGCGCCGCCTGGACGCCGCCCGCGCCGCCGTCCGACCGCGGCTATTACCGGCTCTACACCGAGCATGTGATGCAGGCCGACCGCGGCGCCGACTTCGACTTCCTGGTCGGACGCAGCGGCGCGCCGGTGCCGCGCGAATCGCATTGAGCGCCCCGTTCGCGATGGAGGCGCTCCGTACGGTAAGAGCCGGAGTGGTGACGCCCGCCCACCGGCGGCGATCTTCCCCTGCCAGAACGCGCCGTGCAGTCCGTGCACCCCCAGCCCGAGGTGAGCCATGACCGAGCCCCGCTTCGCCAACCAGGCCGCTCTCATCACCGGCGGCGCCTCCGGCATCGGGCGGGCGATTGCCGACCGCCTGGCGCGCGAGGGCGCCCAGGTCACCCTCGTCGACCTCGACCAGGCGGGCATCGACGCGGCGGTGGCCGCCGGCCGTGCGCAGGGCTGGGCGGTGGAAGGGGTGCGCTGCGACATCACCGACGACGTCGCGGTGGCGGCGACAGTGGCCGGGGTGGCGGCGCGGCGTGGGCGCCTCGACATCGCCATCAACTGCGCCGGCATCGCCGGCCCGACCTCGACCAAAATCAGTGAGGTTGCAGTCGAGGACTTCGACAAGGTCCTGCGCATCAACCTGCGCGGCTCCTTCCTCATCACCAAGCACGCGGTGCG
>JAYVMM010000593.1:0-5622 GCA_043758975.1 Planctomycetota bacterium
CCCCCTTTTTTCGACCGGTGAAGCCGGCCGTCTTCGATCGCGTTGCGGATGGTGTCGGCCTTCACGCCCAAGCGATCCTCTATCGCCCGAGGCGGGCGATCGGCATCCAGAAGCGCCTGGACCTTCTGGAGGAGCTCACCTTTCAGCACGCGTGGCACCACCGTCGGGCGCCGGGAGACGAAAAATGATTTCGCGCCATGCCCTCGGTATTGCTTCAGCGCCCGTTTCACGCTGATCGCAGTCACCGAGAAGGCCCGCTCCACATCGACGAGCTTGCACTGTCCCTTGTCGCACAACGAACTCGTGAACATGCAAAACGACGCCAGGTCGTCGACCGCATGGGAAAAGATCGGCATATCGTAGTGGAAATACCAGACCACACGGTCTCGTTCGACGACCGCGATCCTTTCGCCAAGCGGCTGGCTTTCAGCGGGAAAAATCGGCAGGTCGAGCTGGCGGCCAGCGGCTGGCGGCTGGGGAGGAGAGGGTGGTGGTATGCCCGCATGGTATCGGTTTAAAATCCCATGCATCCGACCGTCGGAAGACCGCTAAGCCTATGCGGTCAGCTATCTTAGCCGTGTGCTGATCGCTGATTCAGCTCGATTGGGCTGAGGTATCCCAAAGCACGGGTCAGGAGATCTGATATTCTCTGCGCACGACGCACTTCGCCGTTGTCTCGCTCAAGGCGGCGCCGGCCACCACCCAGTTCGGCACCGGCACCATCACCAATGTGGACGGCTCCACCCCCGCGACCAAGATCACCCGCTCCAAGTTCAGCGGTCAGCGCGACGATCGCCGACCTCAAGCCTGGCGACAGCGCCAACGACACCTGCGAGCAGAGTCTTCGCCGCTTCCGTTCAAGCTGTACGATCCGACCTCATGGGCGGCGGCGCGGAGCGAAACGACACAGGAGATGCTGGAAGTAGTGTCACCCGCCGTTGCCTCGTGATGGCGTGAACGCTGTGCGCCGTCGGCGAGTCAGAGCGGCCAACGGCGCCCTCAATGCCTCGGAAGATGGCAGTTCTTCAGGCCCTGCTTCTCGAGGTAGCGCTGATGGTATTCTTCCGCCGGCCAAAAGGTCGGCGCCGGTGTGAGCTCGGTGACCAGCGCGCTGCGGAAGCGCTTGGCGGCGGTGATCGCCTGCATGGTGGCGGTGGCCTGCTGCTGCTGCGCCGCTGAATGGAAGAAGATCACCGAGCGGTACTGCGAGCCGTGGTCGGGACCCTGGCGGTTGAGGGTGGTGGGGTCGTGGTTGGCGAAGAACACCTCGAGCAGCTGCGCATAGCCGACGCGCGCCGGATCGAAGCTCAGCTGCACCACTTCGGCATGGCCGGTGCGGTCGCTGCACACCGCGCGGTAGCTAGGGTTCGCGCTGCTGCCGCCGGCATAGCCGACCTGGGCATCGAGCACCCCGGGCACGGCGCGGAAGGTGGCCTCCACACCCCAGAAGCAGCCCGCCCCGAAGGTCGCCAGCTCGCTCATGGCTTCCCCGCCGCGACGCCGGGCTTGGCGACGAAGGTGAGCGAGACGGCATTGATGCAGTAGCGCATGCCGGTGGGGGCGGGGCCGTCGTCGAAGAGGTGGCCGAGATGCCCGCCGCAGCGCGCGCAGTGGACCTCGGTGCGCTCCATGCCGTAGCTGCGGTCGGACTGGTTCTCCACCCGTCCGGGCAGGGGCTGGAAGAAGCTCGGCCAGCCGGTTCCGGATTCGAATTTGGTCTCGGCGGTGAACAGCGGCGCCCCGCAGCCGGCGCAGAAGTAGGTGCCCGGGCCGTTGTGCTTGATCGCGGTGTAGCCGCCGCAGAAGGCCGGTTCGGTGCCGTGTCGGCGCAGCACATTGTACTGCTCGGTGGTCAGGCGCGCCTGCCACTGCTCGTCAGTGAGGGTGAGCTTTTCGTTCACGGGCGGATTCTCCAAGGGGGCGGCGGCGCCGCGTGCGGCGAGCGGCCCGTTCGCGGCCGGTGCGGCCGCGTCGGGGGCCGGCACCGCGATGGCGGAGGGGGCGTTGTCGCCGCAGCCGCCCCCGGCCAGGAGCAGGGCGAGCAAGGCGGTCAGGGCGGAGAGCAGGGTGGCCGTGCGCATGGTCAGGACTCTCCCCGTTACGCCGGAGGTGGACGCCGCGTTTGCTTGCGCCTGACCCGCCGGCGCTGGCCGGGCAGGCCCGCGGGCGGATGCGGGCGCCGCCACCGTACCAGGCGGTCTGAGGCGGTCCATCGCCGCCCCGCCCGCCCGCCTGCTCGCCAGCCCTGGATCCCGCCTGGCGCTTCCTATGGTGCGGCCTGGCGGGTCGCGCTGACCGCGCCGGAACGCAGGAGGGGCCATGGCGGACGGCGGACGGCGGTACCTGGCACTGGCCATCACCCTGGCGGCGGTGCTCGCCGGCTGCGATACGCGCAGCATACCTGAGGCGTCCAGCCACCCCTTCGCCTGGCCGCAGGACCAGGGTGAGCGTCCGCCCACCGTCGGCGGCCACAGCCAGGGGGCGGCGGTGACCTACGCGCCCGCGCCCAGCCCGGAGTGGAACGCACTGCAGGCCGCCGCGCCCGGCCACGCCCGCGACCGCGCCGCCATCCTCGCGCTGTGCGGCGACTACCGCATCGACTTCGACTACCAGGAGCTGGTCAGCCTGGTGCCGGGCGGCCACCTTGCCAACCCCTACCAGTCGTGGGCGACCGAGCGCATCTTCGTGCTCGAGGACAGCCCCGGACGGATCTCCCTGCAGCACCAGCTGGTGATGGTCGCGCTCGACGCCGCCGGCAAGCCCGAGGCGCCGGCGGTGGCCAAGCACTGGCGCCAGGAATGGAGCTGGCAGGCGGATGCGGTGCTGCGCTTCGCCGGCCCGGCGGAGCAGGGCGCCGAGCGCTGGCGCCATGAGCGGCTCGATCCCGCCGCCGCCCAGGGCGCCTGGGTGTGGACGGTGTGGGGCATCGACGACGGTCCGCGCTACGCCTCGCTCGGACGCTGGCGCCACGACGCCACCAGCTCGGTGTTCCAGGGCGACGAGACCTGGCGCCCGCTGCCGCGGCGGGAGAAGACCACGCGCAAGGACTACCAGGTGCTGCTCGGCAGCGAGCGCATCGTGGTCGCCCCCGACGGCTGGGTGATGCTGCAGGAGAACGGCAAGCTGCGCCTGGCCGGTGCCGGAGCGTCGGCGGCAGTGCTGGCGCGCGAGATCGGGGTCGAGCGCTACCGCCGCATCACCGGTTTCGACTGGCGCGCGGGACTGGCCACCTGGAGCGCGGAGGAACCCTTCTGGCGCGCCCTGCGCCCGTTGTGGGGCGAGGTCCTGGCGGTCGACCTCCCCACCCTGCACGCGCCCAAGGACGGCGGCAGTCTGGTGATGGACCTCGCCGGCGAGGCCGCCGCCTACGCCCAGGGCGACCATGCCGCGCTCACGCGCGCCAGCGCGGAAGTGCGCGCCCTGGTGATCGCCGGCACGCCATCACCCTGAGCGCGCTGGGCTAGGGCTCTCATTTTCCTCTCATCTTGCCCGGCTAGGCTCACCGATGTGCCCGCCGCCTCACCCTGCTGCCCCGCCCGAGCGCTCAACCTGCGGCGGGTTGGCACGTATCATGGTGGTGCGGGCCACGCACCCGCCCGGAGCGGGCGGCACGTGCATTCGCCCCCGGAAATGATACACCCCTCACCTACGCGCGAGAAAACCTGAGACCGGCGGAAGATCGCCGACCTCTCCTTCACCTCACGAGGAAACCATGCTGCCGATCATCCGCCGCCTTCTGGCCCGCACCCTCATCCCCACCGTGGCCGGGGCCCTGCTCACTCCCGCCATGCTGTGCGCCGATGCCGCCGGGGATCAGAACTTTCTGACCAAGGTGTGGCCGATCATCGACAAGAACTGCACCAGCTGCCATGGTAGCGAGAAGCAGAAGGCCAAGCTGCGCCTCGACAGCAAGGCCGCCTGGCTCAAGGGCGGCGAGGACGGCAAGATCGTCGTCTCCGGCGATCCCGACCACAGCGATGTGGTGCTGGCGATCAAGTACCAGGCCAAGGACGAGGACCAGAACATGCCGCCGAAGAAGAAGACCCGGCTCACCGCCGACCAGGTCGACATCATCGTGCAGTGGATCAAAGGCGGCATGCCCTGGCCCGACAAGAAGTAGGCCGTCCGGGCCGGCGCTGCCGGCCCGGCTGTTCCGATTGTCCGAATAAAGATGCGCGCGCCCGGAGCAGGAGCTGCCCCGGGCGCGTTTGTTTTCGGTCTCGATTTCGGCGTCAGCTCCGCCGGCGCCGGGCGCCGGCGCGAGCACTCATTGGCTGCCGACGCCGTGGGTGGCCATGCGCAGGCCGTAGATCGAGGTCGAGGCGGTGATGAAGAGCAGGTGGTGGTCGGCGCCGGCGAAGCAAATGTTGCCGGTCCAGCTCTCCTCGATGTCGATGTGCAGCAGCTTCGCCCCGCTCGGCGCGAAGGCGGTGACGCCGTGGTTGGTGAGGTAGACGTTGCCCTGGTCGTCGATGGTCATGCCGTCTGAGCCCATGGCGCAGAACTGCTTCTTGTGGGTGAGCGCGCCATCCGCTTCGATGGTGTAGGAGTAGGTGATCCCGGCCTGGATGTCGCTGACGTAGAGAGCCGAGCCGTCGGGGGTGCCGATGATGCCGTTGGGCTGCTGGAGGTCGCTGCACATCAGGGTGAAGGTGGCGCGGTCGGCGCTCAGGCGGTAGACGCCCTGCACCGCCTGCTCCATCGGCCCGCGCTTCCAGTAGTCGCGCTTGTAGTAGGGGTCGGTGATGTACATCTCGCCGCGCGGGTGGATCCACACGTCATTGGGGCCGTTGAGCAGCTTGCCCTGGTAGTCCTTGAGCAGGACGGTGGACTTGCCCTCGGGGCTGATCGTCCACAGCTGGTTGTGCTCGTCGGCGCAGGCGATCAGCTGGCCCTTGGCGTCGAAGCACATGCCGTTGGAGCGCCCGCAGGGCTCCATGAAGATCGCCAGCTTGCCGTCGGTGGTCCATTTCCAAATGCGGTCCTTGGGCTGGTCGGTGAAGTAGACGTTGCCGGCGGTGTCGGCGGCCGGCCCTTCGGTAAAGACGAAGCCGCTGCCGAGCTTCTGCAGCTTGGCGCCCTTCTCCACGATGGTGATGGCGGAGAAGTCCTGCTCGGCGGCGCCGAGGGCGGCGGCGAGCGCGAGCAGGGTGCCGACCGCGATCAGGGTGGTGGTGCGGGCGCGGGGGGTGCTGGCCATGTCTGTTCTTCGCGGCTGGGGTGGCCGCCCGGCGCCGGGGCGCCGGGCGGAGGGATGGCGCCGATGGTGGCGGAGCGAGCGCGAATGCCAGCTTCGCCCGGGTACGGGCGGCGGCGGAGCCTGGCACACCTGCGCGCCGCCGGCGGCGTGCGCCTGCGCCGGCATTTCGCTGTTCGTGCGCGCGCGCGGGCCATCATCCGGCGCATGCGCACGCTCCTGGCCACCCTGCTTCTCGTCACCGCCACCGCCATCGCCGCCGGGCTGCCCGCCGCCGCCGAGGACGCCCCCGAACGCGCGGGGCTGGTCCATGGCCGTGGCGGCGCCGCCCTCACCCTGGTCGGACCGGCGCTGGTGGTGGGGCAGCCGGCCCCGCCCGCCACCCTGCGCGACAGCGGCCTCAAGCCGGTGAGCTTCGGCTGGAA
>JAYVMM010000594.1:0-2148 GCA_043758975.1 Planctomycetota bacterium
CCGGCAACAACGCCAACTTCGGCATCCTCGCCACCTACACCCCGTTCACCGCCAATCCCGATCTGCACACCAACGGGGTGCCCAACGGCAACACCTTCCACAATTGGGGCATCAAAGGCACCACCGCGGACTTCCTGCCCCTGACCGTGCCGAGCGGGGTGACCATCGACATCGTGCTGCAGTGGAACCAGCCCTACTCGAGCTATGGCCTGGGCTCCGGCTCGGCCAGCGACCTCGACCTCTACCATGCGGCCACGATCTCCAACCCTCCCCTGGCCTCGAGCACCAACGCCCAGGGCACCGCCGCGGCGCCGTCGGGCGACCCATGCGAGATCCTCGAGTGGACCAACAACGGCGGCGCGACCACGGTCTACCTAGCGGTCGACTACCTGCACGGCACCGCGACCAACCAGGTGATGCGCGTGGTGGTGTTCACCGACGGCCCGCTCGTGACCTCGCCGGGCAACAGTCTGCTCAGCTTCGGCACCTCGTCCGGCCACTAGACCGTCGCCAGCGTGCTCACCATCGCCGCCACCGATGTCAGCATCCAGCCGCAGGTGGTGGAGTCCTTCAGCTCGTTCGGCGGCTGGGGCAGCGCCGGGCTGCCGTACTACTACGACTCCACCGGCAGCCCGCTCCCCCTCGCGCCGCAGCTGCGCTCCAAGCCCGACCTCACCGCGCCCGACGGCGTCACTTGCTTCAACAGCTATATCGTCAAAGGCTATCATTATTTCCAGCCCTTCTACGGCACCTCGGACGCGACCCCGCACGCCGCCGCTGCCGCCGCCCTGGCGTGGTGCGCGCAGCCGACCTTGAGCAACACCCAGGTCATTGACGGGCTGTGCAATTCCGCCACCGCGATGGCGCAGCGTGCCACTAATGGCAGCGGCGGCACTGCCGCGCTGGGGTCCTCGCCCAATGGCTGGTGCGGCCACGGCCTGATCAACGCCTTCGCCGCGGTGAGTACGACGACGACCAGCGTTTCCGCGCTCACCACCACCGATGCCAACGGGCTCTACATCTCCGGCAGCATCCCGATCCAGGTCACCTTTACCAATCCGGTGACGGTCAGCGGCACGCCGGCCTTCGCGCTGAGCACCTCCCCGACGGAGAACGCGACCTACCAGTCCGGCAGCGGCACCGTGACCCTGACCTTCACCTACGCCATCAAGCCCGGGGACACCGCTGCCGCGCTCGATGCTGCCGCCGGCGCCACCATCATCGGCGGCACCATCACTAGCAGCGCGCCCGCCCTCTCGCTGGCCTTGCCGGCGCCAGGCACGGTGGGATCGCTCGCGGCGAGCGCCGCCATCCAGATCGACGCGCGCATCAGCCAGACCATCACCTTCCCGGCGATCGCCAACCAGACCTACGGGGTCGCGCCGCTGACCCTCACCGCCACGGTGGACTCCGGCCTGGCCCCGGTGTACGTGGTCAGCGGTCAGGCGTCGGTGAGCGGCAGCCTGCTGACCATCACCGGGATCGGCTCGATCACCGTCACCGCCAGCCAGCCCGGCGACGCCACCCACCATGCCGCGACACCGGTGAGCCGCACCTTCACGGTCAGTCCGGCGACGGCGACGGCGAGCGTGGCTGCGACCACCACCCTGGTCTACAACGGCGCGGCCCAGGCGGTGGTCCCGGCCCTGACCGGCGCCGCCACCCCGACTGCGAGCATGACCTACCAGCCATGGAGCGGCGATCCCGCCGCCGGCGGCAGCAGCACCGGGGCAGCGAGCGCCAGCGCGCCAGTGCACACCGGCTGGTATAAGGTGGTGGCGACGCTCGACGCCAACCATGGTGGTGGCAGCGCGAGCGGCGGCCTGCACATCACCCCGGCGGTGCTCGTCGTCACCGCGGTCAGCCAAGCAATCGCCTATGGCAGCGCGCCGGCGGCGCTCAGCGCGGTGATCGCGCCCTTCCTCGGCGCGGACACCAGTGCGGTGGTCAGCGGCTCGCCAATGCTCTCGTGCGCCGCCGCCGCCGGACAGCCTGTGGGCAGCTATCTGCTCAGCGTCGGGGTAGGCACCCTGCAGGCCGCCGACTACACTTTCACCACCGTTAACGGCGCCATCACCATCACCACCGCGGCGGCGACGGTGAGCGTGCCGGCGACCACCACCGTGGTCTATACCGCCGCGGCGCAGG
>JAYVMM010000595.1:0-1741 GCA_043758975.1 Planctomycetota bacterium
GGCAAATTTCTGCGCCGATCCGTGCTCGCGCCCGGCGCCTGTCGCCCGGCGCCTGTCGCCCGGCGCCTGTCGCTACTTCGCCGGCCCCTGCGGCTGCCACTGCTCGTCGAAGAAGCCGGCGCGCACCACCTGCCCGGCGGCGCGCTCGTCGGGATCGCTGGCGAGATCGAGCAGCGCCCAGTCCGGCAGCTTGGGATTCTGCAGCGAGTTGGTGTGGTCGTGGCCCTCGCGGAAGGTCAGACCGCTGTTGAGCACCACGTAGTGCTCGGGCGCGAGCGGATTGGGGTAGACCAGCACCGCGAGATTGCCGGTGGTCGCGAGCTCCTTGCCGCCCGGGGTGTAGAGCGCCGCCGCATCCGCGCCCAGCCCGGCGAGCGGCAGCTGGCCGGCGACGCGCGCGATCACGCTGTTCGACTCGGCATCCCCCCATAGCACCAGGTTGTAGCGCTTGAGGTCGTCGGCGGTGACGTCGCTGTCGTTCTTGACCCGCGCATCGCCGCGCATCAGCGCCGCCCAGCGGGTGAGGAAGTGCCGGCTCTCGAAGGCGCACCAGCGCTGGAAGCGGGCATTGCGCGAGGCTTTGCCCGGCAGCACCACCAGGAAGGGCGCCATGAAGGCGTCGTCGATCGGGCCCTGCAGGCCGTGGCGCTTGCGCAAACCGCCGGGGCCGGACGTAGCCTCCGCCTCGGCGGAAGTTGCCTGCGCCCAGCCGGCGGCGCTGTGCATCAGGGTGGCGCCGGTGGCGGGTGCGACTGCGCCCAGTACGAACTTCTGGCCGTCGATGGTGAGCGCGGTGCCGGCCTTCAGCCCCGGCCAGCTGAGCTTGAGCGCCGCGACGTTGGTGGTGGTGACGGTGAGCGCGCCTGCGGCGGCGCTGGCATCGACGCGCGCGTCCTGCCAGTGGTGGCCCAGGCCGAGGGCCTGGACCCAGAACATATGGTCATAGCGCAGGGTGCGGGTCTGCAGGCTGACCGTCTCGGGCGCCACTGGGCGGCCCTTCTCGACCGCGCTGTGCACCAGCTGGAGCACCTGCTTGAGCGCGTCGGGCTGGTACTGGTGGCCGACCCCGGGGCCGATGATGTGCACCAGTTCGCGCCCGTTGGCCTTGTAATACTCACTGAGCACCTGGGCGGCCTGGATCTGCGCGTCTTTTTCGCCGCTGTAGGCGATGAAAGGCACGTTGAAGAGGTTGCGGATATAGTTGGGCACATCGTAGACCTGCCACAGGGTCTGCTCATAGATCGGCGGGAAGTCCTCCGGCTTGATCTTGTTGTAGCGCGCGGTCTCGGCGAAGCCGGCGCCGGCGTGGATGGCGGCGAAGTGGTCGGTGTAGTGCGCGCCGACATGCTTGGCCCCGGCGCCGCCCATCGAGAAGCCCATCAGCACCACGCGCTCGGGATCGATGCGGTAGCGCGCGGAGACCTCGGTGACGAGGTCCATGACATCGATCTCGCCAGCGTGCTTGAAGCCCACGCACATGCGCCCGAAGGCGTGCGCCATGATCACCCCATCGGGGTGGATCTCGCCTGGCGAACGCGTGCGCCCCGAGAGGAAATGGAGGTCGGTCTCGGTATCGCTGCGCCCATGCATCCATATATAGAGCGGCGCCGGCTTGGCGAGGTCGAGCTTGTCGGGGATGACCAGGCCGTAGGGCTGGTAGGAGCCGTCGATCTGCGAACGGTAGCCACGCGCCACCAGCCCGTGCTGCATCGCCCACGGCGCCGCCTTGAGCTGGTCGAGG
>JAYVMM010000596.1:0-4047 GCA_043758975.1 Planctomycetota bacterium
GGTCCGCGGCGGCGGACGGACGGCAGCCTACTTCTTGATGCCTTCGATGGCGATGATGATGGTGACCTCCTCGCCGACCCCGCCGGGCAGCGCGGTCATACCGAAGTCGCCACGCTTGATCACGAAGGTCGACTCGTAGCCGATGCGCTGGCTCTTGAACACCTCGCCTTCGCCGATCTTGTTGACCTTGACCGTCACCGGCTTGGTCACGCCATGGATGGTGAGGTCGCCGTTGACGGTGAGGACCTTGTCGTCGCCGGCTACCGCGGTGCTCTTGAAGGTGAGCAGCGGGAACTGGTTGACGTCGAAGAAGTCCGGGCCCTTGAGGTGCTGGTCGCGCTTCTCGTTGTGGGTGAACAGGGTCGAAGCGGTGACCTTGATGTCGAAGGCGTCCTTGGTCGCATCGCTGTCGATGGCGAAGGTGCCTTTGACCTCGGTGAACTGGCCATAGACGTGGCTGACGCCGAAGTGGCCGGCGACGAAGATCGCCGCCGCATGGTCAGGGTCGACGGTGTAGTCGGCGGCGCTGAGCGAGGCGCTCAGGGCGCTGGCGACCAGGGCGGTAGAGAACAGGCGGGTGATGGTGGTGACGGGGGACATGGAAGACTCCTGTGGTAGGGATTGGTGGATGATATCGGGAAGGCGGTTGATGATGGGGGGCAGGCGGTGGATGGAAGCTGGCGGCTGTCGGCTGGTAGATGCTGGTGGCTGGCCGCAGAGCAGGACGACGGGTCAGGAGAAGGACGGCGGGGCGCGCCGCTGGCAGCGCCCCGGTGGCGGGTGGCTCATCGGCGGATCTCCTCGAGCAGGTCGATGAGCTGCTGAAGACGCTCCTCGCCCAGGCGGCCGAGGCGGGCGCGCGATTCGCCGTCGAAGCGGTCGTCGAGGGAACTGAGCAGGGCGAGGCCCTTCTCGGTGATGCGCGAGCGCACCACTCGGCGGTCGTGGTCGTCGCGCTCGCGCTCGACCAGGCCCTGGCGCACCAGCTTGTCGAGCAGGCGGGTGACGTCGGGCTCGTAGGTGATCAGGCGGTCGGCGATGTCGCCGCAGGTGCGCGCGCGCTCGCGGCTGTCCGCCTCGCGCAGGGCGCCGCGCAGGACGCGCAGGACGTTGTACTGCGCCGCGGTGAGGTCGAGCGGGCGCAGCGCCTCGGCGGTCGAGCGCTTGAGCAGTTCCGCGGTGCGCACCAGGCTGAGGTAGGCCTCGTCGGTGCGGCTGCGGAACGGGAGCGTCTGCTTGAGTTCTTTCTGGAGTAGACCGGACATGCGCGCGAACATATTTGTTCTAACGAATATTGTCAAGATGATATTCTTCTGAACGGATATATCTCCCGCGACCGGGCTCGCGCTTGGGGCGCGCGGGCAGATACAAAGATAACACAAATTAAATTTAACCCTTTACCTTCACCACAGCCTCGGCGGTACCGACCAGCGGGCGCCGGCGTGACCGCGCAGGCTGCCGATAGGTGCTGCGAGCGGTGGCGATGTTGCAATAATTTGCGGTGTTTACCGAATGATAATCGGATATCAGCGCGCAGCGGCGCATGCCGCAGGTCGAGCGCGCGCGCCGACCAAACCTGCGCCCCACGCCCGCCGGGGGTCTGTCGGGGGCTCGACAGCGCAGGCGGCGAGCCTAGATTGCGACAAAATCATCCATCAGTCCACTACCGCCAGGACGTGTCATGGCCATCATTCAGGCCCCCTCCAGTTCCGCTGTTCCGGTCATCGGCGTGTTCGCCCCGTGCGATCCGCGCATCGACGACCAGGCGCGCGAGCGCGCGCGCAACATCACCGCCATGACCGCGCGCATCCTGCAGGCCATCCGCCTGCCGGGCGGCGCCCAGCCGGGCATCGTCATCGCCGACCGCACGGTGGAGCGCGAGAGCGATGCCGACGCGGTGGCCTATGAGTTTCGCCGCCAGGGGGTGGCGGTGCTGTGCGTGGTGCCCGACACCTGGTTCTACCCCGGTAAGAGCGCGCTCGCCTTATGCGCACACTTCCCCCACGCCCCGGTCTGCTGTCTGGCCGGCAACAACGCGCCCAAGCCGGGGGTGGTGGGGGTGGACGCGCTGGTCGGCGCCTTCGCCCAGACCGGCCGGTTGTGCCATGCGGTGATCGGCAACATGCCCGAGGTCGGGCAGGATCCCGCCTTCGCGCCTGAGTCCGCGCGCGAGATCATCGACCTGGTGTGGGCGATGACCGCCGCCGCCTGGCTGCGCGGCAAGCGCATCTTGTGCGCCGATACCGATTCGATGCAAATGGAGACCGCGCTCAATCACGTGCACGCCAGCCGCCGCTTCCTCGGCATCGAGTCGGCGCGCGAATCGATGAAGCTGTTCGCCGACATGATCCGCAAGGACGGTGGCTACGATCCCCAGGAGCTCAAGGAGCTCTACCACTGGACCACCGAGGTGCAGTGGAAGGGCCGCATCTACCCCGACGTCGAGGCGATCTGCCGCGCACGCCTGCCGATCTACAGCCAGCCCGCCCAGCACCCGCCGAAGCCGCTCAGCGCGCTTCAGCGCGCCAAGCTCACCGAGGAGCTCAAGCTCTACCTCATCCTGCGCGACTACCTCGCTTCCCTCAACGCCATCGGTGGCGGCTGGACCTCGCAGCTGGCGTGGGGCTCGGATCCCCAGGGCACGCCGATGGCCTGCGCCGACATTGCCGAGGCGCTCTTCAATTCGACCTTCGACCATCGTGGGCCGAAGCCGGCGCTGCCTTTCGCCACCGAGAACGACGTCCAGGGCCTGCTCACCATGGTGTGCCAGGCGGCGCTTACCGGCGGCGAGCCGGTGCTGTTCGCCGACTACCGCAAGGTCTACGAGCCGTGGGAGATCCAGAAGAAGGCCGACGAGCTCGGCATCGCGCTCGATCCCGCCAGCCCCTACATGCAGCGCGGCACCATCGACATGGACAATTCCGGCTCCGGCTCGCTCGACTGGTGCCGCGAGTCCTACCTGTTCGAGGTCTTCCCGCACTACTTCCCGGGCGGCGGCTTCTCGACCGGCTACATCTCGCCCGGCGGCATCGCCTGCCAGGCCGGGCGGCTGGCCTACAGCGACCTCACCGGCACCTTCACCATGATCCAGGGCGAGGCCGAATCGGTGGAGCTGCCGCCGGCGATCGCCGAGGCCTTCTGCCACGCCTCATCCTACTCCTGGCCGCACACCTGGATCACCTTCAAGCACGTGCCAGCCTCGATCACCAAGTACGGCTGCCCGGCCAACCACATGCACATGGTGCGCAACCTGCCGACCAGGCGCTGGCAGTACTTCAGCGACTATACCAATATCCTCAACTTCGCCTGGGAAGGCACCGCGCGCTTCACCGAGGGCGTCGACCGCATGGAGCCGATGCTCTACCGCATCTCCGGCGGCGAGACCATCGCCAAGCTACGCTTAGCCGGGCGCTGAAGCGGCATTGCCCGCGCCCGGAAGCTCCGGGCGCGGGTTCTGACCGGCTCAGGCCTTGGCCGCGGCCTTCAGCTTCGCCGGCACGCCCTGCCAGCAGTCCGTGGAGGTGAGCTGGGCTGAGCCGCTCGCCTTGGCGTAGAGGAACAGCTGCATGCGGTAGGCGGTGGCGGTCTTGAGCACCAGCTCGATCAGCGCCTCGCCGAAGCCCATCTTCTTGCCGCTCCAGCTCTTGACCGTGGTCCTGAGGATCTTGGCGTCATTGTGCTTGGAGAGCTTGCGCGTGATGGCGGCGAGCTGCTTGTCGATGGTCTTGGCGAAGCTCGCCGGGGTGACCTGCTTGGCCGCCTCCGCCATCGCCTCGTAGTGGTCCCAGCTGCCGCTGACCAGGTACTCGATGGTGGCGAGCGGAGCGTAGGAGAGGTACTGGATCACCTCGAGGGTGCTGCGCTGGGGCGGGGTCGGGCGGTAGCCGAGCTGGGCTTCGCCGAGCTGGGCGGCGAGGTGCTTGATGATCTTGACCTCGTGCTTGAGGGACTTGAGAAAGTCGGCTTTGCGGTACATGGGGCGCTCCTGGGTGATAGAGGTGGCAGTGGGAAGGCGGGCGCACCGGCGGGCGCGCCCGGTGGGGCGGA
>JAYVMM010000597.1:0-3881 GCA_043758975.1 Planctomycetota bacterium
CCCACCGAAACGCTGGCGATATCCTTGATCAGCAGTGGCGTGCCATTGCGCGCATCGACCACCACATCGCTGATCTCTTCGGCGGAGCGGAACTGGCCGACCCCGCGCACGATGTACTGCTGCTGGCCCTGCTCGATGAAGCCGCCGCCGGCATTGGTGCTGCCCCGGCCCAGGGCATTGATGACGGTCTGCAGGGAGAGGTTGTAGGAATCAACCTTCTTGAGATCGATATTGACCTCATACTCCTTGATGAACCCGCCCAGGCTCACGACATCGGCGACGCCCGGGCACATCTTGAGCTGGCGCACTACCGTCCAGTCCTGGATGGTGCGCAGCTCGGTGGCGTTGTGCCCGGCCCCGCGCAGGCTGTAGCGGTAGATCTCGCCGATCGCGGTCGACAGCGGCGAGAGGCTGGGCTGGGCGATCGCCGGCAGGCCGCTGAGCCCCTGCAGGCGCTCGTTGACCTGCTGGCGGACGAAGTAGTCGTCGACCTTGTCGTCGAAGGTCACCACCACGTAGGACAGGCCGAACTGGGTGTGCGAGAACAGCCGCACCGCATGCGGCAGGCCGCTGAGCCCGATCTCCACCGGGGTGGTCACCTGCTTTTCGACCTCTTCGGAGGCGTGACCGGGGAAGAGGGTGATGATGGTGGTCTGGATGTCGCCGACGTCGGGATAGGCCTCGATCGGCACCGAGCGGAAGGCGGCATACCCGCCCGCAACGAACAGCGCGGCGATGAGGGTGAGGAACAGGGGCTGGTCCAGGGCGAAGCGGACGATGCGATCGAGCACGTAGTGGTCCTCGGGTGGCGCGCGGAAGGGTCAGGTTCTCAGGGCTGGGGCAGGTCGATGCCGGTGGCCTGGGACAGCTGGGCGAGACTGAGGCGGCAGCTGAGCAGCGCCTGGTTGGCGGCCACGCGCAGCTGGTTGTAGGTGCGCTGGGCGTCGACCAGCTCGAGCAGCCCGGTGGCGCCCTGCTGGTAGGAGCTCTTGGCGATGTCGAGCGCGCGCTTGGCCTTGGCCAGGGTGTCCTCGCTGTAGAGCGCGAGCAGCCGCCGGCTCGCCTGGTAGCCCTGCCACGCCTTCTCCTGGTCGGCCTGCGCCTGGCGCAGCGCGAGGGTGAGCTGGGCGCGCGCCTGGCGCAGCTGCGCCTCGGCGGCTCCGATCTCGCCCTGGTGGTCGTTCCAGACCGGCAGCGGCAGCGATGCGGTCACCCCGACGGTGTTATCGGAACCGTTGCGCTGGTACTCGACCCCGACCGTGACGTCGATGCTGCGCTGGGCGCGGGCGAGCTCGAGCGCGGAGGCCGCTGCCGCCATCGCCCGCTCGGCCGCGCGCACATCGGCGCGCGCCGCGGCGCTCCCGGCGAGGCGTTCGTGCGCGATGTCAGGCGGCACCAGGGCGAGGCTGCCGCTGAACTCGCGCGCGGCTCCGTCGGCGCGCTGGACCAGGCGCTCGGGCTCGAGCCCGAGCGCGTTGGCGAGGTCGACCATGGCCTGGTCGCGGGCGAGCTCGGCGCCGGTGAGGTCCTGCGCGAACTGCACCCGGCTGACCTGGAAGCTGAGCAGGTCGGAGGCCGACTTGTTGCCGGCGTCGACCTGGTCCTTGATCAGCTTCTCGGTGGTGTCGGCGAGGCGGATGTTCTCCTGCGCCACCGCGAAGTCCTCGCGCGCCAGGAGCATGCCGTAGAAGGCCTGGGCGACGGCGAAGCGCGCCTGGCGCGCGGCGTCGATCACCTGCGCCTCGGCGGCCTGGCGCAGCTGCTCGGCATTCTCGACGCGGCGCGCGCGCTTGCCCCCGGTCTCGAGCTCCTGTTCGAGGTGCACGGTGTAGAAGCGGTTGGCCGCTTCGCCCGAATCGGAGCCGAGGTGGGAGCGCGGATGGCGCAGGTCGAACTGCTCGGCCGCCAGCGACAGCGTCGGATTGGGCCAGTAGGCGGCGATCACCTCCTGCGCGCGCACCGCATCGACGCCCGCGCGCGCGGCGATCACGCTGAGATTGTTCTCGAGCATGAAGGCCTCGGCGGTGGCGAGGGTGAGCGGCGCGGGCAGTTCGGTGGCGGCGGTGGCGCGCGCGGCCATGGCGGGGGCAAGCAGTAGCGGCAGCAGCGTGGCGGCGGCCCAGCGGCGGACGCCGCGCCTGGACGAAGGCGCGCCGGACGGGCGCGGAGGTATGGTCATGGATGGTCCTCGGCGGCGGCGGGAGAGGGTGGCGGGCCGCCTGGGCGGCGCGGGCACGGCCAGGGCGGGCTCATTGTTCGTTGAGGAAGATGCCGCCGGCGGCGACCACCCGCTCGTCGACCTGCAGCCCGCTGAGCACCTGGATCCGTCCGGCCTGCTCCAGCCCGGTCGAGACCAGGCGCTGGGTGAAGGTCAGCCCGTCCTTGCCCGCGACCCATACCAGCTGGTGGTCGCCCTCGCGCACCACCGCTCCGCTTGGCACCGCCGGCGAGCCGGCGCTGGCGGCGGTGATGATGGTGAAGCTGGCGAACATGTCCGACTTGAGCGCATGCTTGGGGTTGTCGATGTCACAGCGCACGCTGACGCGGTGGGTGGTGGGATCGACCGATGGGCTGATGTAGCAGATCGCGGCGTTGAACACCTCGCCGGGGTAGGCGAGCAGGCGGATCTCGACCTGCTGCCCGATCGCCACCAGGGGCGCGTCGGTCTCATAGACGTCGGCGAGCATCCACATGGTCGAGAGATCGGAGATGGTGAACAGCGGATCGGCGTTGTCGGTCTTGACGTACTGTCCCGGGCCGACCTTGCGTGAGGTCACCGTGCCGGCGATCGGCGCGCGCACGGTGATCAGGCGGTCGACCAGGTGGCGGCCCTCGATGGTGGCGATCTCCGCCTCGCTCTTGCCGAACAGGCGGACCTTGTCGCGCGCGCCGATGAGCGCGGCCTGGGCCGCGGTGAGATCGCTCACCGCCGCCTCGACGTCGGCCTGGGCCTGCTCCCAGTCCTTCTGCGCCACCGCCTGGCCGTCGTAGAGGCGGTGCTGGCGCTCCTCGTTGCGCCGCGCGTGCTCGAGCACCGACTGCGCCTTGGCCACTGCCGGCAGCGCCGCCCACAGGTCGGCCTCGGCCTGGACCAGGTCGGGGGCGTCGAGCTCGACCAGCGCGTCGCCCTGCTTGACCACGTCGCCCGGCTTGGCCAGGAGGTGGACCACGTGGCCGGCGTAGGGCGGGAACACCGGCGTGGTGCGGTCGTCGTTGAAGGCGATGCGCCCGGTGGCGGCCTTCTCGCTGCGGAAGGGCAGCGACTTGACCTGCTCGAGCTTGAGGTTGGCGACCTGCTCCTGCTGCAAGGTCAGGGTGCGCGGCGCTTCGCCGCCTGCTGCGGCGGGTGCGGCAGCTGCGGGCGCGGCAGGCGTCTCGGCGGCGCCCAGGCCGGCGAAGGCGGGCAGCAGCAGCAGCAGGGTGCATGACAGGCGGCAGGCGGGCGTGCGGGTGGTCGGCAGCATGGTGCGTTCCTCGGGGAGCAGCGGGGCGTCAGGTGAAACCTAAGCGTCGAGCACTGCCGCAACAGATTACTAAAGTGTGATCGTGCGCTGGCGCCCTGACGTTAGTACCTGCGCGCGCCCGCTGTCCATCACCCCGCGCCGACCACCGCCTCCCAGGCCGGCGCGCAGCGGTAGTGCACCTGCTCCAGGCACAGCCCGCAGGCCGGCGCCTGCTGGCGCCCGGCGGGGCTGTCGCCGCCGCACAGCGCGCGCGCAAGCTCGGCGGCGCTGCAGCCGCCCTGGGCCACCGCCACCATCGCCCCCACCAGGCTGCGCACCAGGCGGTAGGTGAAGGCGTCGCCGCTGACCAGGCACTCGAGCATGGCGCCCGCCGGGTGCCATGCGACGCCGGTGATGGTGCGCACCAGCGCGCCGGAG
>JAYVMM010000598.1:0-2453 GCA_043758975.1 Planctomycetota bacterium
AACACCACCAGGGGATAGGTGGTGGCGGCGGCGGCATTATAGCCGACCGGGACGAACAGCCGGTAGGGCATGGCCGGGGTGGGACCGGAGCCTGGAAAGGTGAAGGGCAGGAAGTCGGTGACGGTGGCGTCGGCAGCGGCGGCAACGCTGACGGCGGATGCGGAAGCGGTGAGCAGCAGGGATAGGGTCACCGCCGGCCAGGTCGCGGGGCGCACACGCAGAGAAGGTGCGACGGGGTGGGGCATGGGGCGGGCTCCCGGGTGCGGCTACGCGTTCGCGCAGGTGGTGCGAGGTCAAGACGGTATGCGGCGGCGGCCGCAAGCGGTGGTCGGACGCCGGGCGCGCGTGCGGCAGACTGACACGGACGCGTGCGGGCCGCCAACCCGGACGGGCGGCGGAACGTCGCCGCGGCGGTCGCGAGGCTGCTACTGCCTGTGCCGTAGATGGATGGGAGCAGAAGCGGGTTGCGGACGCGCGCGTGCGTGGAGAGGGCGGCGGAAACTCTCGCTGGCATTAATGCTGTGGTGGCAACTATCCGCGCCCGATGCCGACCCTGTTGCCGCCCGAGCACGTGCCCTTCGCGGTCGAACGCAGCGACGCCGGCATCCTCATTTCCGTGCACCTCAACGCCGGACAACATCCCGCGCTGACGCAGCGGCAGTCCAGCCAATGGCTGCATGGCGTCGCGCTCCCGGTGACGGTGGACCTCGGGCGCATTCCGCTGCTCAATTCGCGCCTGATCGGCTGGCTGTTCGCCCTCATCATCGACGGTCCGTTGACCGTCATCGGCATCCGCAATGCCAGCGCCCAGGTGCAGGCCCAGATCCGGCGCACCGGCCTCACCGCCTTCGTCGCCGCCACCCCGGAATCGGGGGCGGTGGCGCTGCCGCGCACGCTCATGTGAGCAGGGCCTGAAGTCCGCCGCGTGGTGAGCCGCGCGCTCGTACCCGGGCGCCGCGGGCGCGCCCGGGTGGAGCGGACGGTTCAGGCCTTGGTCGCGCTGCCCGCATTCGCGCCTTGGGCGCAGGTGCTGAAGATCTTCAGGGCGGTGCCGGTCTCAAGCAGCGACTTCAGGCTCGCGCACACCAGCGGCCAGCCGCCGCTGATCTTCTTGGCCATCGCCGGGGTGAGGTGCTCGTGGGTGACGGTCAGGCGCACCATGGCGTCGACGGTTTCCAGTTCGAGGGCGACGCGCGAGACCTTGGCCG
Organism: Planctomycetota bacterium; assembly: GCA_043758975.1. Lineage (GTDB taxonomy): Bacteria > Planctomycetota > UBA11346 > UBA11346 > UBA11346 > BOG-1363. Next base: position 1,209 of record JAYVMM010000598.1, read on the forward strand.
GATCGCTCTCGTCTCCGGGATCGGACCAGCTCAGCACCAGGCGCTTCTGCGGCACCACCTCAAGCACCTCGCCGACGCATTTGACCGCGCCCTTGCCGCCGTCGCTGACATGCTTCCAGGGCGAGCCCTTGTTCCAGCCCTTGGCCGGGACGTTGACGTTGCCGCCCCAGTATTGGCGGGTGATCTCGCCGTCGATGAGGGCATTCCACACCTTGTCCGGGGTGGTGGCGATGTAGGTGACATAGACGAAGGTATCAGCGTTCATGGGTTGCTCCGTTCGAGCTGGGTTTTGAGGTCATGCAGCGCCTGGAGGCGATGCCGTTCGAATTTCCTGATCCAACGCTCGTAGATGTCGTGGATCGGGACGGGATTGAAGAAGTGCAGCTTTTCGCGTCCACGCCGCTGCACCGCGATGAGGTTGGCGGCTTCGAGCAGCGCGAGGTGCTGGGTGACCGCCTGGCGCGTCATGTCGAGCCCTGCGCATAGCTGGCCCAGGGTCTGGCCGTTGCGCTCGTGCAGGCGGTCAAGCAGCTCGCGGCGGCTGGGGTCGGCGAGGGCTTTGAAGGTCTGGTCGACGGCGTCCATGTCCGGGTTGTAGGGGAGGTCAGCCAATAGGCAAGTAAATACTTGCCTATTGGCGGAGGAGCGGACGGGAGCGGCCTGACCGGGTCGATTTAGGTCGGGTCGGACCGCCGGCGTGCCTGCCCGACCGCGTTCAGCGTGCGGGGCGGGACCACGTTGCGCCCCGGAGCTGGCTGCCCATGCTGCGGTGATGAACGTCTACCAGCACAACGAAGGAAGCACGGCGACGAACCAGAAGACCCCCGCACCGCCGGTGGACGGGGGCGCGCCGCGCGCGAAGCGACCGCTCAACCTGGTGGTGCTTGGCGCGGGCATGACCACCACGGCGCTCACCCTCGCCCTGGTCGAGTGGATTCGCCACTTCGATTTCGATCCCATGCTGCTCCTGGTCCATGGCTTCATCCCGATCGGCGCACTTGGTGTCGGCATCCTAGCTGGCACCGGCTATGGGCTGGGCAGCTGGGTGACGCAGGCGCGCATGGAGTTCCGCGCACTGTGCATCCTAGGGGCGCTGCATTCGCTGGCCTGGGTCTTGCTGTATGTACTGTCCTGGTGGACATGGTCCGTCACCCATCCAGGCGTCCATCTCGGGTTCATCACCTGGTTCACCACCATCACCGAGGGCATGTCCTTCCAGGACGCCCATGGCGGGAAGCCGTTTGA
>JAYVMM010000599.1:0-2335 GCA_043758975.1 Planctomycetota bacterium
TGCGCCATCCAGTTGAAGCCGTAGTCGACATAGTAGTACTGCTGGAAGTAGCTCGACTTGTTCATGGCGAAGCCGTTGGCCGGGTTGGTCAGCCCCGGCTGGCCCTGCCCGGGCTGGCTCTGGCTGGCGTTGAGCGCGGTCAGCGCGAAGGGCGAGGTCATGCCGTAGGCGGAGCCCATGGTCAGGCGGTACTGGCCATGCGGGTAGTGCTGCGGCCCCTCGGTACTGGCGAGCTGCCCGCCGGGGGTGTCGAGCAGGATCGGCTCGCCACCATCGTTGGTGCGCGCATTGCCGTTGGTGGCGAGCGGCATGTAGCACTCGTACATGGTGTTGGCCGGGCAGTAGTCGAGGTAGCCGTAGTAGCCGAGAGCGTTGTGCATGCTCCAGATCTGGTTGTAAAGCCAGGAGTGCAGCACCGTCACGTGGCCGTAGCCGCCGAACGACGAGTTGACGTCGAGCGCGGGCGAGGTGTTGGCGAACAGCGCGTAGCGCCCGAGCATGAGGTTCGAGTTGTCCTTCTCCGCCACGTTGCCCTGCCACCACACCTTCGGATCGGACATCGCCCAGTGCTCCTCCGCGTCCCAGCCGGTAGTGGTCTCGGGGTTGGCGAGGTTGGGGCGGTAGGGCGCAACCGTACTCATCGGGGTGAACGGCAGGCCGCCGTTCATGTCGCTGCTGCGCAGCGGCTGGTTGTTGATATCGTCGGGATCGTCGTAGTCCTGCCAGAAATCGAGGTATTCGTGCGCGCGTTCGACCCCCAGCCGCATCAGCTGGTTCTCGGTCGCCAGGCGGTTGACGGTGGCGACGCTCTGGCTGGCGACGCGGAACCCGGCCATCACCGTGAGCAGGATGACGATGCCGAGGCTGATCGCGATCATCAACTCGATCAGGGTGAAGGCGCGCGCTGCGCGCGGGCCGCGTACGCGCGGCGCCGCGTGCGCCCAACCGGCCCGGACCATGGCGGGAGCGGGGCTCATTTGATCTTCAGCGTCAGGCGCGGATCGTAGAAGTTGTAGCGCGACACCAGGGTAGCGCGCAGGCGCACCGAGGTCGGGATCGGTCCGCGGTCGAGCTTGCCGTTGAAGTTGCGGTCGGCGCCCCAGCGCCCGAGGAACATCGACATGGAATCGACGTTGCCCTGGAACTTGTCGTGGCCCTCGCCGTCGCCGCTGAGGATGCGCACGCCGCTGACGTCGGCGCCGGTGGCCCAGGTCGGAACGGCAGCCTGGGTGAAGGTGATGATCTTCTCCGGATTGCGAAAGGCGAAGATGTGGTGGTCGGGCCACAGGCAGGCGCCCATGCGCGAATCGAAGCTGATCGGGTTGCCGCTGTGGACCATCGGCGCCGAGAACAGGTACTTGCTGGCATCGACCGGGGCGCTGGGTGCGGTCTCGAAGTCCTGGTAGGACTGCCAGTCGACGGTCCAGAACACCAGCTGGCGGCAGCGCTCGGCGGCGGCGAACGGCTTGGCGAGGGTGAAATTGCGGCTCACCGTGCTGAAACGAGTGCCGTTGGGATCGATCGCGGTGTCGGGGAAGCTGTAGCTGCGCCCGATGTTGGCGATGGGATGGGCGGGCAGCGGCCGCCACTGCTGGGCGACGATGCTGGCAGTCCCGCTGATGGTCCCGGCCAGGGGCGGGGAGAGCAGGTCGTATTCGATCAGCGGGTAGTCGGTCATCACCGCGCGCTGGGTCGGGCGCGGCACGCCCCAGTCGTAGGGCTGGCTCGAGAAGTAGAGCATGCCCATGCGCATCGCCAGTTCGTGGTAGTAGACGATCAGGTCATGGGTCAGCTTGGGCAGCGCCGGCGACTGCGCCGTGCTGCTGTCGATGGTCGCGGCGGGGATGGGCAGCCCGCTGCCGGTCGAGGGCTGGCCGCCGAGCTGGCTCAGGTTGTAATGGCGGGTCAGGCAGGTGGCCGAGTGCGAGAGGAAGCGCACCGCCTGCACCCAGCGCCACTTGAGATCCTCGGCCACCACGGTGTTGTCCTTGAAGGCGGTCATCACGCGGTCGATCTGGGTGTTCAGCGCCCAGCTGGTGGCGGGCACCGGATAATAGACCCACGATGGCAGGGCGGCGCGATCGCAGTACCACAGCGCGCTCTGGAAATAGAGCAGCGCGCCGCTCGGCAGATGGTTGCCGCCGAGGTCGTAGGGCTGGTAGCCGACGCTGAAGACCTTGGCGATGGCGGTGTCGATGGTGCCGCCGTGGCCGCTCATCGGGCCGGAATCCGGGCCGCCGCCGCCCACGCCCTCCCACAGCGAGATGTAGGCGGGATAGGCGCCGCCGGAATAGGTCATGGTGACGGCGTCGCCCGGGAGGTGGTCGGCGGGCAC
>JAYVMM010000600.1:0-4817 GCA_043758975.1 Planctomycetota bacterium
CTGGCGCCCGCCGCGCCCGCTCCGCGCGCCACCCTGCTGCGCCGGCTCAGCCTCGACCTCACCGGGCTGCCGCCGACGGTGGAGGAGCTCGACGCCTTCCTCACCGACCACTCCACCGAGGCACTGGCGCGGGTGGTCGACCGCCTACTCGCCAGCCCCGCCTTCGGCGAGCGCTGGGCGCGCCATTGGCTCGACCTCGCGCGCTTCGCCGAGAGCCATGGCTTCGAGCACGACTACGACCGCCCGCACGCCTGGCCCTACCGCGACTTCGTCATCCAGGCGCTCAACCAGGACCTGCCCTATGACCGCTTCGTCTCCTGGCAGCTTGCCGGCGACGAGCTCGCCCCCGAAGACAATCTCGCGCTCGCCGCCACCGGCTTCATCGCCGCCGGGGTGTGGCCGACCCAGCTGACCAAGAACGAGGTCGAGAAGGCGCGCTACGACGCGCTCGACGACATGCTCTCGACCACCTTCACCGCCATGCTCGGCACCACCATCGGCTGCGCCCGTTGCCACGACCACAAGTACGACCCGATTCTCCAGCAGGACTACTACCGCCTGCTCGCCACCTTCACCACTACCGTGCGCAGCGAGGTCGAGCGCGAGGTGCCCGATCCTGCCCTCGCCGCCCGGCGCGCCACCTTCAACGCCGAGCAGGGCCCGCTCGACGCCGCGCTTACGCACTACGCCGCCGCGGAGCTGCCCGCGCGCCTGCTTGAGCGCACACCGGCGCTGCGCGCCGGCGCTGGGGTGTGGACGGTGCTGCTCGCGGACTTCGCCTCCGCCGGCGGGGCGCGTTTCACCGCCCAGGCCGACGGCTCGCTGCTCGCCAGTGGCGCGCGCGCCGAGCACGACGAGTACACCGCAACCGCCACCACCACCCTCAGCGGCATCACCGCCATCCGCCTGGAGGCGCTCGCTGATGATTCCCTGCCCCACCACGGCCCCGGGCGCGCCGACAACGGCAACTTCGCCCTCACCAGCTTCCGCCTCGAGAGCCGTTCGGCGGCGGGCGGGGCGTGGCAGGCGGTCGACCTCGGCGCGGCGCAGGCCGACTTCGAGCAGAATGGTCTGCCGGCGCGCTCCGCGCTCGCCGGCGGCGGTCCCGGCTGGGCGATCGATCCGCAGTTCGGGCACGACCACGCGATATGCTTCACCCTCACGGCGCCGCAAAGCGCGCCCGGCGGCTGCACGCTGCGCATGGTGATGCATTTCGACAACAACACCGGGCACGCCATCGGGCGCCCGCGCCTGGCGCTGTGCACCGCTCCCGGCGCCGCGCCCACCACCCCGGCAACGCTCACGCCGGCGCTCCTCGACCTGCTGGCGCTCGCACCGGCGCAGCGCAGCGTCGAGCAGACCAACGCCCTGCTCAGTGCCTTCGCCCCGCTCGATGCCGGCTGGAGTGCGCTCGACCAGGCCGCGCGCGCGCACCGCGCCCAGGAGCCCAAGCCGGCGCTGGTCAAGATGATGATCGGCACCGAGGGCCTGCCGGCGATCCGCCTGCACATCCAGGGCGATGACTTCTTCACCCAGACCTACCTGCTCAAGCGCGGCGACCCCAACCTCAAACTCCAGCCGGTGACGCCCTCGTTCTGGCCGATCCTGATGGGCGCCGGCGCCGAACGCTGGCAGAGCACGCCGCCGCAGGGCTCGCGCACCAGCTACCGCCGGCGCGCGCTCGCAACCTGGCTGGTCGATACCGACAAAGGCGCCGGAGCGCTGCTCGCGCGGGTGGCGGTCAACCGTGTCTGGCAGCACCTCTTCGGGCGCGGCCTGGTGACGACCACCAGCGACTTTGGCCTGCACGGTGCACCGCCCAGCCATCCCGAGCTGCTCGACCACCTCGCCAGCAGCCTGGTGCACGGCGGCTGGCGGCTCAAGCCGGTGATCCGCAGCCTGGTCCTGAGCAGCGCCTACGGGCAGTCTTCGGAATCGACCGCCGCCGCTGAGGCCGCCGACCCTGAGAACGCCCTGCTCGCGCACTTCCGCCGCCACCGCCTCGAGGCCGAGTCCATCCGCGACGCCATGCTCGCGGTGGGCGGGCGGCTCGACCCCACCCTCTACGGGCCCGGGACGCTCGACTCCGCCAGCCGCCGGCGCTCGATCTACTTCACGGTCAAACGCAGCCAGGCCATCCCGTTCCTCGCGGTGTTCGACCTGCCCGAACCGCTGCAGGGGGTGGGCGAGCGTCCGACCACGGTGATCGCGCCGCAGGCGCTCGCCCTGCTCAACGATCCGCAGGTGCGCGGCTGGGCGGCCGGCTTCGCCGCTCGCCTCTCCGGTGGAAGCGGCGGCAGCGGCGAGAGCGGCACTGCCGCCGCCGTGAAACAGGCCTACCGCATCGCCCTCGCACGCGCGCCCAGCCCGATCGAGCTCAGCGATGCGCTCAGTTTCATCGCCCACCAGACTACCGCGCGCGGCGGCGCCGCCGCCGCCGGCGCGGGAGCGCTCGCCCTCACCGACTACTGCCAGGTACTGATGTGCCTGAACGAGTTCGTCTATGTCGACTAAACGCGCCCCCCTGCCGCCTGCCCCCGCAGCCGGCCCCGACCCCGGCTCCACCCCAGCCGCCGCCGCCGGCTGCACCCGACGCGGCCTGCTGCGCCGCGCCGGCGGTGGCCTGGGCATGCTCGCGCTCGCCGACCTGCTTGCCGCCGGCGCCGCCGGTGACGAGCCGAGCGACCCACTCGCGCCGCATGCCGGGCACTTCCCGGCCAAGGCCAAATCGGTGATCTGGCTGTTCATGAACGGCGGCCCCAGCCATATCGACTGCTGGGACTACAAGCCCGAACTGGCCAAGCACGACGGCCAGGAGCTCGCCGGCTTCGACAAGACCACCGGCTTCTTCACCGACCAGGTCGGTCCGTTGATGCGCTCGCCCTTCGCCTTCACCCAGCACGGCCAGAGCGGTGCCTGGGTCTCGGAGATCTTCCCCGCGCTCGCCCAGCAGGTCGACAAGATTGCCTTCATCAAGAGCTGCTGGACCGACTCCAACAACCACGCCCCAGCGCTGCTGAAGATCAACTCCGGCATGACGCGCATGGGCTTCCCCAGCCTGGGCGCCTGGCTGACCTATGGCATCGGCTCGCCCACCCGCGACTTGCCCGCCTTCGTGGTCATGACTGACACCCAGGGCCGCGGCCTGCCCAAGGGCAACGCCGCCAACTGGAGCGCCGGCTTCCTACCCAGCATCTTCCAGGGCACCGCCCTGCGCCCGCAGGGCGCGCCGATCGAGGACCTCGCGCGCCTACCCGAGCTCGACGACGGCGAGCAACGCGCCCAGCTCGCGCTACTTGCGCGGCTGAACCAGCGCAGTGCTGGCGGCGCCAGCGAACTGCTCGCGCGCAGCGAGAGCTTCAACCTCGCCTACCGCATGCAGACTGCTGCGCCCGAGGCGCTCGACATCGCTTCCGAAAGCCCGGCGACCAGGACGCTCTACGGCCTCGACAACCCGCGCACCGCGCCCTACGGGCGGCAGTGCCTGCTCGCCCGCCGCCTGGTCGAGCGCGGGGTGCGCTGCGTGCAGATCTACTCGGGCGGCATGGACAACGAAAAGAGCTGGGACGGCCATGCCGACCTCGCCGGCAACCACCGCGGCTTCGCCGGCGAGACCGACGTGCCCATCGCCGGCCTGCTCAGCGACCTCGCCCAGCGCGGGCTGCTCGAGCAGACCCTGGTAGTGTGGGGCGGCGAGTTCGGGCGCCTGCCGGTGTCGCAGCGCACCAAGGAGAGCAAGACCTCCGGGCGCGACCACAACCCGCACGCCTTCACCACCTGGCTCGCCGGCGGCGGGGTCAAGGGCGGCTGCAGTCATGGCGCCACCGACGAGCTCGGCCACAAGGCCGCCGAGGACAAGGTCAGCGTGCACGATCTGCACGCCACCATTCTCCACCTCATGGGCCTCGACCACGAACGCCTGACCTACCGCTTCAACGGGCGCGACTACCGCCTCACCGACACCGAGGGCCAGGTGGTCAAGGCTGTTATTGCATGAACTGAAGTTTGATCACACGGCAATGCAGTTCATCATGGGCCAGCGCCTTTATTCATCTCCTTGGTGTAGCCAAACGGCCAAAAAATCAAATCGACTGGCATCAAGACCGTGTCTACCACCACCCAAATCCAGAGGGATGCTCACCAAGCCCCAGCCCGCTTCCCGCTTCCCCTTCCTTAGCCAGGACTCCTTTTACGAGATCTATTTTACAGAAGGCGGTGGTGGCCACGCGATCCAAATACGCTTCTCAATATTACCGTAGTCTGCAATTTGTTTGCGGTCAAATCCGGTGTTTCCCACATGTTAACATCGACCGCAAGAATTTGCCGTCAATCGATATGAAACTGATGTGCCGCTTCATCATTGCAGCTAATTAATGAATTAATTTCGGATCCGTCAGGCACTCTCGTCGCGCGACTGATCACGGCCGAGCCGCTGTCGCCGACGGTGTCCTTCGAGGACTTCGCCAAGCTCGACCTGCGCGTCGTCCGCGTGCTCGCGGCTGAGGGGGTGCCAGGGGCGATGAAGATCCTCAAGCTCACCGTCTCCCTCGGCAGCGCCGGGCCGCACCTGCGCTTTCCTGGCGCTGACCACGAGCCCAGCAGCGCACGCGCATCAGGCCCTCCGCCGCAAGCTGTATCCCGCCCCCGCGCCTGCCCACGCGCGCTGTCGAGTCGACCGGGGGGATCTCACCCCCAGGTCGAGTAGACCGGGGGAATCTCACCCCCAGGTCGAGTAGACCGGGGGAATCTCACCCCCAGTCCCTCTCGGAACCGTACGGGCACCTCTCGGCGCATACGGCTCTTCGTGTTCTCGGATA
>JAYVMM010000601.1:0-9296 GCA_043758975.1 Planctomycetota bacterium
GGCGGCATCGCAGGCGACGTCGGCGACGGCATTCTCGGGATCGACCAGCAGCGAACGCCCCCAGCCCGCATCGAGCGCGAGTTCGCTCTCATCGAGCGGCTGCAGCACCGCGACCTCGTGCCCGCGCCGGGCGCACAGCGCGGCGGCGGCGGCAAGCGGCGCGGGCGCGCACAAGCAATCGGAGACCAGGACCACCAGGCTGCGGCGGCGCAGACCGGCGGCGACCGCGTTCAGCGCGGCGGCGGCGTCGAAGGTCACCGAGCGCCGGCTCTCCGCGAGGGCCTGGGCCAGGCGACCGCCCGCGCCCGGCCCGGCGAGCGCGGGCTTCCAGGCGCCCGCGTCCAGGCCCTCGAGCAGGCGCGCCTCGTCGCCCTGGTCGAGCGCGAGTAGACTGAGCACGGCGGCGACCAGGCGGGCGCGCTCGATCTTCGGCGGCGTGCCATAGTCCATGCTCGCCGAACCGTCCACCACCAGCGCGAGCGGCAGCCGGCGCTCGTCGTGCCAGCGCCGCAGCAGCAGGCGGTCGCTGCGCGCGTAGGCGCGCCAGTCGATCGCGCGCAGGTCGTCGCCCGGCTGGTAGGTGCGGTGCTCGGCGAAATCGATCGAGGTGCCGATGGCGGCGGTGCGGTGGCTGCCGGCGTAGAGCCCGTCGAGCAGGCGGCGGGCGCAGAGCTCAAGGCCGGCGCTGCGCGCCAGGCGCGGCACCTTGCCCGCGCTGCGGGCGGGCGGGGCGCTCCGGGGTGCGATGCTCTGCCCCATCGCCGACTCAGGGCCGGATCTGCTTGAGCAGCTGGCGCACCAGCGCCGTGCCATCCACGCCCCCACCCGCGGCCTGGAAGGTCGGCACCAGGCGGTGGGCGAGCACGAGCGGCGCCACCGCGAGGATGTTGCCGCAGCCCACCGCGCTGGCGCCGCTGAGGGCGGCGTGGGCGCGGGCGGCGGCGAGCACATGCTGGGTGGCACGCGGTCCGCAGCCCCAGGCGATCTGCTCGCGCACCCAGGCCGGGGCGGCGGCGTCGGGGCGGGTGGTGCGCACCAGGCGCAGGGCGTAGTCGACCGCCACCGGCGCCACCGGCAGGCTGGCGCAGACCCGCGCCAGGCGCTCGAAATCGCCGGCGGTGAGCAACGCCTCGACCGCGGGCCGTTCGTTGGTGTCGAGCAGGGCGATGAGGCGCTCCTCCGCGAGCTCGGGGTAGCCGACCTGGATGCAGACCAGGAAGCGGTCGAGCTGCGCTTCGGGCAGCCGGTAGGTGCCCTCCTGCTCGATCGGGTTCTGGGTCGCAAGCACGACGAAGGGCCGCGGCAGCAGGTGGGTGCGTCCACCGGCGGTGACGGAGCCCTCCTGCATCGCCTCGAGCAGGGCCGACTGGGTCTTGGGCGTGGCGCGGTTGATCTCGTCGGCGAGCACCAGGTTGGCGAACAGCGGACCGGGGACGAAGGCGAGCTCGCGCGTGCCGAGGGCGCGGTCCTCGCGCAGGATCTCCGAGCCGGTGATGTCCGCAGGCATCAGGTCGGGGGTGAACTGGATGCGCTTGAAGGACCAGCCGAGGGCGGCGCTGAGGGTGTGCACCAGCAGGGTCTTGGCCACCCCGGGCGGCCCGATCAGCAGCGCGTGCCCGCGTGCGAAGAGCGCGATCAGCATGGCATTGAGGGTGCCGCCCTGGCCAACGATGCGGCGCGCCACCGCTTCGCTGATGGCGGTGCGCGCCCCGGCCACGCGCGCGACCGCCTCGAGGTCGCCGGCGAGCGCGGGTGCCGACGCCTCGGCGGCGCCCGGGGTGATGCCAGGTTGCGATGCGGCGGTCATGGACGCTCCAGTCATGGCACGCTAGCAAGGACGCGGACTGCGGTCCAGGCGAAATGGAGGCTGCTGCGCGCGCCGCGCAGCTAGAAGCGCAGCAGGAAGGGCAGCGCGATCAGGACCAAGCCGATGAGGATGCTCACCCACAGATTTTCGACGCAATACGGATAGACGCACAGGGCGATGCCGGCGAAGATGGGCATCCAGGTCTGCGTCTTGCGACCATAGACGATGTAGGCCATGCCGAAAAGCCCGGTGACCAGGCCGATCCACAGCCAATTTTCGATATCCATGGCCGGCCATCCTAGAGCCGGCTGCGCAATCCTCTATCTGTTAGGATAAGTCCATGCCATAGAGGAGCATGCGCTCCGAATCCTGGGTTGAGATGCGGTGCGCAATCATCACTGCGCTCATCCCCTCCACCCTTCCCAACGACGAAGGAGGTCGAGCGCAGAGAGCGGCGCGTGCTCCACGGGAAGCGGCCCAGCGGTCCGGAATTGAAGCGGCACGCATGGAAGGAATCGACAGCGTACCGGGATCAGGTTGCCCGATTGCATGGATCTGGCCCTGAGTAATTCCGCAACGAGCATCCATCGCCGAGGATGTGCTGCCGGCGGATGTCATGCTCTGCCTGTGAGAAGCCCGCACGCACGAGCACACGCTCGTGGTAATGCTGGTAACCGCCAGACGATGCCTGACGTTATCATGGCACAGTCACCATGTGCTGCGTCCGTCAGCACCAGCCGTCAAATAAATTAAGGATGAGCCATGGGTGGGGAATGCAGGCAGCTCCCGCGACCGCAGCTGGATGACCATGCGGATGACGCGGTCGACGACCGCTTGGCCATTTCCCACATGGACAGCTCAGTGCCGTCAGCCAGGGGCGGGTGGACCATCCGCACCGCTCTGCTCGCCCTCCTGGTCGCGCTTACCGCGGGGTGCGGTGGCAGCGGCAGCGGCAATTCGCCACCGGCGGTCAATGCCGGCACCCTGCCCCTGATGGCCGAGCAGCGCCTGGTGGGGGTGACCTATCCCTGAGCGTGCGTGAATGGTCCTGCACCAGCTGTGGTGTGATGCATCAGCGTGACGTCAATGCAGCGAAAAATATTGAAGCAGAAGGGTTGAGATTACATACCGCGAGTTGCGCGTGAATAAACGCCTGTGGAGTCGAAGGCTCTGGCCCTAGTCGCAAGACCAAGGCGAAACCGTCGACTACGAAGCAGGAATCACACCGTGCTCAAATGAGTACAACGTGAACAACGGCCCCCTGCTCCTGGCCATCATGGCTTGGCTCTCCTGGGCGGTGATCGGCGGCTTCATCGGCATGCTCAACAGCCAGTTCGACGACGACCATCAGCAGATCTAGCCGCCCACGCCCAGCACCTCGTCAATTCGCAGATGAGAGCCTGGACCACTCGGCGAGCGGGAGGTCGACCAGCCTGCCGCCGATGCGTTCGAGCTCGGTGGCACGATCGTAGTCAGCGACCTCCTGGCTGTGGCTGGTTATGGCCGAGCACAGCCCCCACTGCGAGAGGTCGCCGCCGCGGATCAGCTGGGCGAGCACCCCCGCCCCCTCCTGGTCGCTGAGGCCGAAGCGCTGCGCGGTGACTTCCACCACGCGGTCGAGCGCCGTATTGGCGATGGCCAGCTGGGCGGAGGACTGCAGGCGCGCGAGCTGGCGCCGGAAGCCACCCTCGGCGAGCGCTGCGCCGGCGACATCGCGCACCATGAGGAAGAAGGCGTGGTCCTCGGCGTCGCGCGCCTGGTCCGAGAGGAGATGGCGGATGTCGCCGTCGCCAGGATCGCCATGGCGGCGCCCGACATGGTGCTGACGCAGGCTGGCGTCCTCGACCACCATGCCATTGGTGCAGCGCAGGGTGTAGATCAGCGGCTGGATGCTGACCGCGCCGAAGCCGACCTCGGAATTGGAGATGATGATGCCCGCCATCACCGTCTCGCCCACCCGCACCTCGCCGGACAGCCGGGTGCTGACCGCCTTGAGGTAGAGCCGCTTCTCGGTCAGCTCGCAGGAGGCGATGCTGATGCCCTCGCCGCCGAGCACCGGCATCACCGCCGCGAGCAGGCGATCGTGGTCAAGCGGACGGTAGCGGTCGGAGAGGAAGGCGCGCGCCTGCGGACGGTCATTGGCATCGCGCGCGGTGCGCACCAAGCGCCGGCCCGCGCCGCGCGCCAGCCAGGCGTTGGCGTTGTGCGCCAGCAGTTCCGGCGCCTCGTCCCGCATGCGGCGGTAGTAGGCCATCGGGATGCCGGCGAAGTCCGCGAGCTGGTCGTGGACGGCATCGGCGATGGCGAAGGTGAGCGCCCCGCTGCCGTCATCGAGGACCAGGGTGGGGGCGCGTTCGTCGGCGAGGACGGCCAGGCGCAGCTGCGCCGGGCGGGCGAGGAAATCGCGCGCGCTGCGGCGCTGCTGGTCGATCCTGCGGGCGAGGTCACTGAGCGTTGAACCGGTCTTCATGGCCATCTCCTGGGTATGGCCGCACCCTAGGCAGACGGCGCGCGCAGGCGCAGCGCGCCCGCGACGCCGCCGAGCCCGCCGACGACGATGGCATGGCGGAGCTTTGCGCGTGCGCCCCGGCGCGCCCCCAACGCTGGTGGGCGCGCTAGAATCGCAGCGCAGCGGCCTTCCGGCAGGCGCGCGCGGCGCGTGCGACTATGAGAGGTCGGCGAGCATGCTCTTGCCGTCGCCGAACTGTTCGAGCGGGCAGCCGGCGCGCGCGGCCATGGCGAGGAAGAGGTCGCACATGTTGCCCTTGGCCTCGATGCGCCGACCGGACTTGATGGTGCCGCCGCCCTTGCCCGCGAGCAGGATCGGCAAGTCGTCGTGGTTGTGGCGGTCGCCATCGCAAATGCCCGAGCCGTAGAGCAGCATGCTGTTGTCGAGCAGGGTGCCCTTGCCGTCGTTGATGCCCTTCATCTTGGTCAGCAGGTAGGCCAGCATCTCCGTGTGGTGGACATTGATCTTGGCGACGTCCTCGAGCTTCTTGGGGTCGTGGCCATGATGGGTGGTGAGGTGGTGGAAGCCGGTCACGCCCAGCTCGCGGAAGATGCGGTCAGAGCCGGAATTGCCGAACATGAAGGAGACGATGCGCGTGGTGTCGCTCTGGAAGGCGAGCACGATGAGGTCCATCATCAGCTTGGCATGGTCGGCGAAGAGCGGCGGCACCCCGGGCGTCACGTTGACTTGCAGCAGCGGCGAATAGTTGCCTGGGCGCTTGTCGACCTCCTGCCTGGCCGAGTCGCGCGCGGCGGTCTCGGCATGGGCGATGCGCTGCTCGAGCGCGCGGATCGCGTCGAGGTACTCGTCGAGCTTGCGCTGATCGTTGGCGCTGATGCTGCCGTGCACCTCCCTGACGTCCTCGAGCAACGAGTCGAGCACGCTCTGCTGCAGCGACGGCCCATCGTCCTGCTTGCCGGCGAACTGCCCGGCATCGACCTGCGGGCCCTGCCCGCCCTTCGGGCGCCTGACCTTGCGCGCGGCGAACATGCGGTCGAACACCGCCTGTGGGGTGATCTCCTTGACCATGGGCGAGGTCGGCGTGCGCCAGGAGATGTTGCTCTGGAAGATGCAGCCCTTGAGGGTCTCGCAGAACTGCTGCAGCGTCCCCTCGAGGCCGAGCTCGAGCGAGGGCAGGGTGGTGTAGGCGCCGAGCTTCTGCGCCAGCACCTGATCGATCGAAACCCCGCAGCGCGGCTCGTTGTTGGTGGTCAGGCAGACCGAGCCGGTGAGGAAAGTGCCGGAATCCTGGGCGTGGTTGCCCAGGCCCTGGTCGGTGCCGTTGCCCCTGCCGGTGTCATGGCGCAAGTTGTTGATCACCAGCACGTCATTCATCAGCGGCGCCAACGGCATCAGCGTGCGCGGGTGCGGCGTGGTCATCTCCGGGCGGTACTTCCAGGCGTCCTGGTTGACCCCGTTGGGGAGGTAGAAGAATCCGACCCGCACCGGTGAGCGCACCGGCGTGCCGCGGGGCGGGTCGGCCCAGCCCATGGTCTCCAGCAGCGGCAGGGCGATGGCGGCACCCGCACCCTTGAGCAGGGTGCGGCGGTCAATGAGCCAGGACTTGCGCATGGGGCATCCTTAGGCGGCGGCGGGCGATTAGCGGGAGTCGCCGCGGCGATTGAGGAAGGGGAAGCTCGCGACGATGCCGGAGACCAGGCTGGAGAAGCGATAATGGTCGCGCTCGATGGTGGCGGTGAGGGTATCGAGTGCATCGTCATCGAAATCCTGCAGGGTGCGTCCAAGGGCGAAGGTCAGCATCTTCTGGCTGAGGGTGCGGGCGAAGGCAGCCTTGTTGGCAAGCAGCAGGGCCTTGAGCTCGGTGGCGCCGTTGAAGGTCCTGCCGCCGGGCAGGGCGCCCGAGGCATCGATGGCGGCGGCGCCGTCGCGCTCGCGCCAACGCCCGGTGCCGTCGAAGTTCTCGAAGCCGAAGCCGATCGGGTCCATGCGTTCGTGGCAGCTGGCGCAGCTGGGATCGCTGCGGTGCTGATCCATCAGCTGGCGCAGGCTGCGCCCGGTGCCGGCCTGCTTATCCTGGGTGGGCAGCGCCTTCACCCCCGGCGGTGGCGGCGGTACCGGATCGCCAAGGATCTGGTCGAGGATGAACTGGCCGCGACGCACCGGGCTGGTGCGGGTCGGCCCGGAGGTGACGGTGAGGATGGCCGCCATCGACAGCACGCCGCCGCGGTTGCGGTCATTGAGCGTCACCTTGCGCATTTGCGCACCGCTGACCCCGCCGATGCCATAGTGCTTGGCCAGCCGCTCGTTGAGGAAGGTGTAGTCGCTGTCGAGGAAGTCGAGGATGCTGCGGTCGTCGCGCATCACCGCCTCGAAGAACATCGTCACTTCGTCGTACATCGCCTTGCGCAGGGGTTTGTCGAAATCCGGGAATTCGCTCGGGTCAGGCTCGTGGCCCTCGAGGCCGCGCAGTTCCAGCCACTGCTCGGCGAAGGTGTCGACCAGGGCGCGCGACTTCTGGCTCTGCAGCATGCGCCGGGCCTGCTTGTCGAGCATCGCGGGCTCATGCAGCTTGCCCTGGCGGGCGAGGTCGATGAGCTCGTCGTCGGGCATCGACGCCCATAGGAAGTAGGACAACCGCGAGGCCAGCTCAAAGTCGCTGATCGGGATGGCGCCGGCGGGCTTGCTGCCGGTTTGCGCCTGTTCCATGTGGTAGAGGAAGAAGGGCGAGATCAGCACGCCCTCGAGCGCCACCCGCACCGCGCCGGTGAAGGGCTCGCCCTGGCGGTCGGCGAGGTCGAACAGCGCGAGCAGGCGATCGAGCTTGGGCTTGGAGACCGGCTGGCGGAAGGCGCGGGTGGCGAAGGCCTCGATGATGGTGCGCGCCGCATCGCGCTTGGCCAACTCGGGACCGGGCTTGGCGATGAAGATGCGGCGATGGCTCTCGGGCGGTGTCGGCCCCGGCGGTCCCTGCAGCTCGACCTGCTCGACCACCAGCGCGCGCGTCGCCGGCACGCCGGCGGCAGGCTTGCCGGCGATCGGCTTGCCGGACGTTCCATTGGCGGTCGCGGCAGGCGCGGCGGACGCGGTCTCGGTGAAGGGGTTGGCAAAGCACACCGCGATATGGTTGGATCCCTTCACCAGCGCGAGGATGGTCGAGACCGTGGTGGGCGACTTCCTGGTCGCCGTGACCTTGAATTCCTTGGCCACCTCGTTGCCGAGCTTGACCAGCATGCGCACCGGCTCGCTGCCGGCCTGATCGGCGCCAGCCTTGATGCGGATGGTGAACTTGCCGTCGGCGGGCGCAGCGACATCGAGGAAGACCTCGCCGATGGCGGTGAAGACGCGAGCCTTGCCGTCCGCCCGGCCCTCGACCGCCTTGCCCTCAACCATCGCCGCCAGCTGCTCGCCGTTCAGCTTGTAGGCGATCTGCTCGTCGACGATCGCCTTGTCGAGGATGCGGTTGCCGGCGTCGAGGTACTTCTCAAGCAGGATCGGCGGCAACGACAGCACCTCGCCGATATTGTCGAAGCCGTCGCCGACATCGTCCGCCGGGAAGTCGGTGGTGAGGTGGAGGTCCAGCCCGAAGAGGTCGCGCACGGTATGATCGTACTCGCTGCGGTTGAGCCGCCGGATGGTGACCCGGCCCGGATCGGGCGGACCGGGCGGGCGCTTGAGCACGGCGACGGCGCTGAGCAGGCGGTCCCATTCCACTGCCGAGGGCTGGGTCGCCTTCAGCGGCGGCATCTCGCGGAAGCGCAGGCGGTTGAAGACCGCGCGCCAGGTCTTGCTCGCGCCCCGCGCCGCCTCGTCATTGACTATGGTCGAGAGGTTGAGATCGCCCTTGTGTTTCTTCGCCCCATGGCACTCGTAGCAGTAGGTCGACAGCAGGGGCTTGAGATCCTTCTCATAGGCCACGCTGGCAACCGGCTCGACCGCCCAGCCAGCCGCCGCGGCCACCAGCAGCAGGAGCGCGACCAGGCTTGGACCTGGGCACGCGCCGCCGGGAGCGCATAGGCACAGCGCCGCTCCGGGTCCGCAGTGGTTTGCCGGAGCGGTGCGACCGGCGGCACCACGACCCCAATTGAAACGTTTCATTCCTGTTAAAATGGCAGCACGGGCCCAACCATGTCCAAACTTCCCGGCGAGCTGGCAACCCCAATGCAGATCATTGCTGTAACGGCTACTTACGTCGTAAGCGCCGGCGAGCTGGCGGGTCGACTACCGCCGTTCCAAAAGGATCGCCACCCCACCATAGCGCTCGGCCAGGTCCTTGCGGGAATATGGTCCAGGACGCGGTTGCAGCGGATCATGCAGAATCACCCCAGCGCCGGTGCCGACGGTGGTGAGGGCGTGCGCCATGTCGGGAAAGTCGATGACGGTGACCTGCCCCAGCTGGCAGAGCTCATCGAGGTCCGCATGCACCATGCGCGCCCGCCAAGTCGTCCCGGCGAGGGAGATGATCAGGCCGCGGTAGGTGTTGAAGCGCGTCGTCCCGTTATCGACCCTGGTCAGGCAGCGGTCGGCCATGGCGCGCTCGCTGTCCTCGATGCCGAGGTAGGACACCGCGATTGCCGCCGCGCTCGGCGCGCAGGTGTAGGCGGTCGACTGGCGGAGATGGTGCTCGTCGTTGGGAGTGCGCTCATCGCCGATCTCCGGACGGCTGACCATCCACCAGCAGCCGATGGAACCCTGCTCGACGTAGAGGCCGATGGCGAGCACAACGACGACCACGCGATTCCAGGGCACTTTCAATTGCGGCACCGCCAGGCCGAAGAATGCCATGAAGAGGATCGGCATGACGAAAGACTGCAAGTAGATGTACCAGGCGAATGGGAAGCAGGTCGCCTCCAGCACCGGCATCCAGCTCATCATTGATGTGATCACGACCAGCGCCAGGACGATGGCGGCGCCGATCAGCGCCCAGCGCCGCCCACGCCGCGCCGCCAGCCAGGCGAGGGCGAATAGCCCCAGGCCGGTGGCGTTGAGCAGCAGGTATGGCAGCATGCCGTCCATGGCTCA
>JAYVMM010000602.1:0-1560 GCA_043758975.1 Planctomycetota bacterium
GGGTCTGGAGTAGCGAAGAAGCGATTAATCATCGTGGAGCCAAGGGACCTGACCGACCCTCATTGAGCGATGACTATGCTCGCCAAAATGCCGAAAGGCCATAGAGCACAAGATCGATCATGGGTCAGTGGTGAAGCCTGGATGGGTTAAACGACGTCTGGGGATGATGCCACTGGCGAAATTGGGGTAGGGTGAGCCGGATGCGGGTTGCACCTGCCGCACCGCTCGCGGTGCTCACCTGGATGATCGAGCGTACGTGCCGAACGGCGCGATGGCGTGGATGGGGATCTTCAGCGTGTCGCGCGCACTTACCTGCCCGCCCTGAGCTCCTGCCGCGAGCAGGCGCGGGATCTGGTGCGTGAGCTAAGCGCGGGAGTGAGCCGGGCGTAAAGTGCAGGCGCGCGGCCTGCCGCCCGCCACCACCCACTATTCACCACCCACTATTCACCACCCACCACCCACCACCCACCACCCACCACCCACCACCCACCACCCACCACCATGCTGGCCTCCGCCCTCAGACGGGCGCGGCGAGCGGCTCAGCGGTGTGCTCCACCTGGAGCTGGCGTGGCAGCGCGGGCTGCGCGTAGGTGGCCGCGGCGCGGTTGGTGGCGGGTCGCGGAGCCACGCCGGAATGGATGTCAGTGGCGCCCTGGTCCTGGAGCAGGCGCAGCGCCGGGCCGAGCGTCAGGCCGGCACTGTCATGGAGCGCGAGCAGGATCCGCCCGGAGGTGATCCCGTTCGCATAGCGGCTGGCCGCCACCCCAGATAGGCCGTACGCGCCCAAGACCGCGGCGAAACTGCCGGGGTAGGCTCCGCTGAGCAGCGCGAGGAGGGGACCGCTCGCGACCAGGGTGCCGATGTCTGGTCGGGACGCGGTGCCGTGGCCCAGCAGCCAGGTCGTCGCGGTGTCGAGCATGGTCCTAAGCGGCGCATTCCTGCCGCTGCCGCTGAGCTGCGCATAGACCACCGAGAGGTCGCCGCCGCGCAGTCCGAGCGTGCGCACATGGTCGACGAGGGCGACCGCGGTGGTGGCGGGGGCGAGGCAGAACACGGTGAGGCTCATGGCTGGTTCCAGGGTGACGTGCTTCCGGTAGCCTCAGGTGTGCCGAAACCGCCGGGACGCCGGCACCAGGCAGCACCAGTGCCGCGGGGTGGCCCGGCTGCCGGCAGCTGCGGGGGTGTGGTCTGGCGGGCGCGCCCTGGGAGCAGCGCCTGCGGCGCCGTCGCGCCACTCCCGTGCCACAAGCCATCGCGCAAAATGCAATGCGGTCCGTCCATCACCGTGGACATTGCAGCGAACGCGAGCGTGGTGATGCGCGTGCGAGGTCGGTCCCTCTTTCGGTAGGCCCGGGGTAGCCGAGGGAGGGCGCATCCGGCAGCAGGTAGGGCGCGATGGCATGGCATATGCTCCGTCCCGGTCCACGCGACTCCCGGCCATGCTGCCGGCACGCCTGAGGCATCGCACGTGACCATGCGCGCTCGCACCGCTATTCCCCCCAGGGTGCCTCAACGGACGGCCATAACCGCCTGCCCCGGTTGAGCAAAGTCCATTTCGGC
>JAYVMM010000603.1:0-9563 GCA_043758975.1 Planctomycetota bacterium
CCGGGTTGCGGCGATCCATCCTCGCCAACCTGAGGGACGTGTTGGCGACCAGGCGCGGTTCGGCGCCGGCCCAGCTCGACCTCGGCACGCCGTCGCCCAACGAGCTGCGGCAGAACTTCCCGCATTCGCTTGCCGAATTCCAGCGCAGCATCGCCGAGTGCATCCGCCGCTATGAACCGCGCCTGCGCGATGTCGCGGTCACCTACATCCAGGTCGAAGGCGAGGCGCTGATGGTGCACTTCCAGATCCACGGCCAGCTGGTGATCGACGGCAAGAAGCAGGCCATCTCCTTCGAGACCACCGTCGACCACCGCGGCAGCTGGCAGCTGCGGGACTAGCCGATGTTCAACAAGTACTACCAAGACGAGTTGATCTACCTCCGCGATCTCGGGCGGGAATTCGCGCGCAACTACCCCGAGGCCGCGCCCTTCCTCGCCGAGCCGGGCTCCGATCCCGGGGTCGAGCGCATGCTCGAGGGCTTCGCCTTCATCAGTGGCAGGCTGCGCGAGAAAATCGACGACGAGCTGCCGGAGATCACCCACACCCTGCTGGCGACCTTCTTTCCGCACTACCTCCAGCCGCTGCCCTCGGCCACGGTGGTGCAATTCGAGCCCCTGCCGCAGTTCGCCCGCGAGATCCACCGCATCGCGCGCGGCACACCGCTGGAATCGCAGGCGGTGGATGGCCAGCGCTGCACCTTCCAGACCACCGCCGAGGTCGAGCTCTTACCGCTGCGCATCAGCGAGGCCACCCTGATCCAGGGCGCGCCCGCGGAGCTGCGCGTCGCCTTCCAGCTGAGCGATGCCCAGGCGGTGGGCAAGCTGGCTCTTACCCGCCTGCGCTTGCACCTTGCCGGTGATGTGGTGGTGGCGCGTGCGCTGCACCTCTGCTTGCACCGCCGCTGTTCGCAGGTGGTGCTGCAGGTCGGCGGGCGCGGCGTTGCGCTCGGCGCGGCGGCGGTGCAGGCGGTGGGCTTCGCGCCTGAGGAGGACCTCGCCGCCGGCCTCCCCGCCGGTGCGCCCGGGCAGCGCCTGCTGCACGAGTACTTCGCCTTCCCGGCCAAATTCATGTTTATCGACGTGGTCGGCCTCGACGCCCACGAGGAGCTCGCGCGCTGCACCGCCTTCGAGCTGCGTTTCCACTTCAACGCGCTGCCGGAGAGCATGCCGCCGGTGTCGGCGGCCAACCTCCAGCTCAACTGCACCCCGGCAGTGAACCTCTTTCCGCACGCCGCTGATCCGGTCCGCGTCAGCGCGGAGCGCAGCGAATACCTGGTGCGCCCGGCGGGCGGCAACCCCGCGCACTTCGAAGTCGCCAGCATCACCGCGGTGCAGGGCCTGGTGCGCGGCGCGGCGCAGCCCAGGCCCTACCGGCCCTACCTCAATCTGACTAGGTCGCAGCACGCCGAGGGCGGCTTCTATGTCGAGCGGCGGCGGCCGGCGCTCATCGGCCACGGCCATGACATCTACCTCAGCCTGGCCGGCGCACTGCCGCCCGCCGACAGCGAAACCCTGAGCATCGCGCTGATGTGCACCAACCGCCATCTCCCCGCCAGCCTGGCGCCGGGCGACCTCAACCGCCCGACCGCCGGCTCGCCCGCCTTCGCGCGCTTCCGCAACCTCAGTCAGCCGACCCCGTCGATCAGCCCGGCGCTCTCCGGCGACCTGCCATGGCGCTTCCTGTCGCAGCTCGCGCTCACCCATCTCTCGCTCGCCGATCTGCCGTCCCTGCGGCGCACCCTCGAGCTCCATGACCTGCGCTGCGCGGTCGATCACCAGGCCGCCCAGCTGCACCGGCGCCTGAGCGACAGCCTCACCGCGATCACCGTACGTCCGTCAACGCGCATGCTCGGCGGCACCCCGGTGCGCGGGGTGGCGACCGAGCTGGCGGTCAACGAGGAGCAACTCGGCGGCGCCGGGGAGCTCTTCCTCCTCGCCGCCATCCTCGAGCGCTTCGTCGCAACCAGCGTGAGCCTGAACTCCTTCAGCGTCTTCACTGCGCGCGCCATCCGCAACGGCGAGGTCTTCGCCTTCCCCGCCCGCCTCGGCAGCCGGGTGGTCGTGTGAATGCCCTCGCCCGCTTGGAAGCCGATGCCGCCGGCCACCACTTCTACCAGGCGGTGCGCCTGGTGCAGGATATGCTGCCGGGCGCGGCGCCGGTCGGCCATCAGGGGCCGGTCGAACGCGAGGCGCTGCGCTTCCGCGCCCACCTCAGCCTCGCCTTCCCGGCCAGCGACCTGGTCGCGGCGCAGCCCATAGGCGTTGCGAATGGCGCGCCGCGCTGGGAATTCACCATCTCCTTCCTCGGCCTCTATGGACCCAGCTCACCACTGCCCAACTACTTCACCGAAGCCCTGCTGGGGCGCGAGCCGCGCGGGCTGACCTGCGGCTTCCTCGACCTCTTTCACCACCGCCTGGCCTCGCTCGCTTACCGCTCGTGGGCGAAGTACCATCCCGAGACCAGCGTGGAGGAGAGCCGGAGGCTGCGCACTCGCCTGGCCCTGCTCTGCGACGCCGGCGCCGCCACCACCCCCGAGCTGCCGGTCGATCGGCTGCTCACCCACCTCGGGGCGCTGAGCCGGACCGCGCCATCGGCGGCCGCCATCGCCCAGCTGCTGTCCCGGCATTTCGCCGTGCCGGTCGCGGTCGGACAGTGCCTGGCGCGACGGACGCCGATTCCCGAAGAGTCGCGCAGTCTGCTCGGGCGGCGCGGTCGGCTCGGCCGCGACAGCGTCGCGGGCCGCAGCATCTACAATCGCACTACCGCCTTCTCGCTTTGCATCGGACCGCTGTCGCGAGCGGAGTTCACCTCCTTCTTGCCGTCGCAGCCGCGTCAGCGCGAGCTTTGTGCTCTGGTGCGACGGCTCAATCCCGACCAGCTCGACTGCCAAGTCGAGCTAGTGATATCCGCCGAGGAGATGCCGGCGAGCGTGCTCGCCGGCGCGGGCACGGCGCTCGCCCGTGGGGCGCGGCTGGGCGGACGCCGGACGGCGCCCTACCGGGTGCCCTACCTGCTGGCGCCCGGCTCCGCCCGCGACTAATTGAGGGTGACCTGCTCGCCGGTGATCGCCACGTCGCCACCGGCGGCGATGCGCACCCCGCCGCTGGCGGTGAGATCGATGGCCTCGGCGGCAATCTGCAGGCGTCCGCCGATCTCCAGGCGCTGATCGCGCTGCGCCAAGCGCAGCACCGGGCCGGCGGCATCGTGGATGATGGTCAGCAGGGGGACGCCGTCCTGGGTGTTCACACTGAGCGCCTCATCAGGCCTGAGCGTCAGGGCCGCCACCGGGTGCACGGGAGCCTGGCGTGCGCGCAGGCCATCGATCACGCCGACCACCAGAGGCTCAGGCCAGTTGCCGGGCTGGATGACCAGGACGCGGTCGTCGCGCCGCACGTTCAGCTGGGCGAGGGCGGCCAGCCAGAGGTCCTGTTCGCCACTGCCGTGCTGGATGCGCACCAGCACCCGACCGGCCAGGGTGGGATGGTGGTCATCAATGCACAGTCCGACCAGCGGTTGGCTGAGGCTGCCGGCGTGCTGGGTGGCGGCCATGATCTGCTCGACCAGCCCGCCGCCGGGAGCTGCGTGGGCGGGCGGGGCGGCGTCGGTGGTCGATGCGGGTGCCGATGCGGGAACTGAAACTGACGCTGACGTTGACGCTGACGCTGAAGCTGAAGCTGAAGCGGCAGGCGGACTCATGGGGAGCTCCCTTTGGCGGCGGCGATGCGATCGCGCAGGGTGACCGGTGCGAGGTAGGGCACTGGCGCATCGCGGTCGAGCGCAGCGCTCACCGGAATATGGCGGTGCACTCCGGGGATGAACGTGCGCGGCAGGGGTGCTTCGGCGGCGAACACCAGGTTCAGGCGGAGCTCGTTCGGGCGGCAGACGATATGGTGGAGACGTGCGCGTTGCACCACCTTCCGGCCCTCGATCTCGAAAGTGATCGTGGGCGCGGTCGCCGGTAGCGGGAAGGCGAGCTCGGCATGGTCGGGGTGCATGCCGGTTATGGTCATCGGCATGCCGCTCTCGGGCCGGCTGAGGATCAGCCCGGCGCTGGCGCCCTGGAAGAAGCGTGCATCGATGCTTCCACCCGGGCAGCGCGTGGCCAGGAAGCCGTCACTGATCAGTCCGCGGGCGATCTCCGGCAGTTCGCGGTGGTCGGGGGCGGGGAACCAGGGCGCGACCTCAGGGGAGAAAAAGCAGGCGCGCGGGAACATCACCGGGCTGGTCCAGTCGAGGCACCAGGGCAGCGGCTGCCGCCACCACTGCTCCGGCGGGTGAGCGGCCAGGCGCTCGTCGGTGAGTGGGTCGGCGGGATCCTCGAGCGCGGGAGCGAGCAGGCCGGGAACCTCGCCGGCGGCGGCCAGGTAGCCGCTGCCGAAGGGGTTGCGCGGGTAGAGCCCGGGATGGTCGACGAGGGTGCGCAGGGCCTCCTGCGGCAGGCCGACGGCGGAGAGCGCCTCCGCGTCCGGTATCGCAACCCGCCAATCGATGCCGCCGTAGGCATTGGCCCAGGTCAGGGGCACGCGGTCAAAGGGCTGGGGCTGGCCGATGCGCGGACGACCGGCGTGCCAGCGCACGTCGCGTCGGCCCCACACCGTCAGCTCCTTGTGTGCGCCGCCGAGACGCACACCGGCGACCATGCTGGTGACCGCCCTGCCGCCGGCGGCCATCGCCGCTCCCTGGACCACCACATCGGTGTAGGGCTTCTCGAGCCAGAAGTCGCTCCCGCCGAGCAGGGTGCGGTCGAGCTGCGGATCGCGCCAGTCGTGCAGCAGCGGCTCGGCGGCCACCTGCCGGCAGCGCCCGGGCTCGAGCGCGTAGGTGAGCTTGAACAGCGCGTGGGCATGGCTGGCCTCGCCCCGCTGCGGCATGAGCAGGACTTCGGCGTCGTAGGCCTCACCATGTGGGATGCGGCTCATAGGGTGACCGGGGTGCCCGCAGCCTGCCCTGGTCCACTGCTCGAACCCTTGAGGTAGGGGACGGCGCCACCGAACACGACATGCGGCGAGCCGGCGCTGGGGTTGGGGGTGTAGGAGAAGGTTACCCCGGCGAAGGGCAGGCCGAGGGACACCGCGAAGGTGGCGTTGCCGGTGAGCGCGCTGGTCGCGAAGCCGGCGATGAACGACACCGGCGACAGGCCCTTGAGCGAGTTGCTGAGGATCGATTCGAGGGCGTTGCCGAGGCCGAGGTCCTCGAAGGGCAGCTTGGAGAAGATGTAGTCAGTCAGCATCGACGCGGCGGCGTTGATCACGCCGGCGGCGAGGTCGGCGAAGGTCATGCCCACGCTCACGGTGTTGGTGACGGTCAGGGCCGACCAGCAGATCGGTGCGCCCACCGGGTCGCCACAGCTCATCATCGGCAGCGGCGGCAGGCCGATCCACTGTGCGCAGGCCACCGCGGTGCCGTTCATCTTCACCGTCGAGGCGGAGAAGGTCGGCTTGCGGCTGGAGAGCATCCAGCCGATCGGGTAGTTCAGGTTGGGCGCCGGCGGGATGGTGAGGTCGGGGATCATCATGCCGCAGTCGTGGCCATCGAGCGCGATCCACAAACCCTTGTGCTTCACCGGCTTGGCGCCGTTGGTGAACTTGTTCTGGTTCATCAGGAAGCCCATGGTCCACATGAAGGTGGCCGGCATCTCGATCGCCATGGAGGACAGGATGGGTGGAGCTGGCGGCGGCAGGATGATCTTGTGCGCAAGGAAGCCGAAGGAGAAGTCAGTGATGATGTTGACGTTGACCTTCACGGTGCGGCCCACCCGTCACTCAGCAGCAGGCGCGCGCTGCGCTGTTCGCCCTGCGGCGGCGGCACCGTGAAGAAGGCGCGGTGGACGAGGTAGCAGGCCGCCTGGTCCGGCAGCAGCACCAGCAGCTGCGGGCGGGCGGCAACCGTGATCGTGCTGCCGCCGGCGTGGACCTCGAGGTCGATGCGCTGGCGCGGCAGCGTGAAGCTGAGCTCGCCGTCGGGGGTGGCGCCGGTGAGCACCACCCGCGCACCCGCCGGCGGCGCCTGCGCGAGCACCCAGTCGGGATGCGCGCGGTGGAACAGTCCGGGGCCTGGCTCGGCGCGCCCAGGCGCATTCGGGATGCGCAGGGCATGCAAGGACGAGGTCATCGGCACCGTCGCCCAGCAGGCCGGATCTGGCGCATCGTCCCAGTGGGCCACCGCATGCGCGGGGTGCTCGAGGTTGGCCAATGCGCGCTCCTGGTCGTAGCGCGGGTAGCCCTTGGGCGACTTGAGGTGCTTGGCCAGGCCGATGGCGTCGGGTCCAGGGTCGAAGCCGCGGCCTGCGGGGTTGCGCACGTCGCAGACTTCAAGGAAGGCCTCGCGGTCGATCTCGATCTCGCGGCGCCCGCCGAAGGCGCGCGCCCAGCTGAGCGGCATGGTGGTGAAGGGCGTGCTCGCACCCGGTCGGCGGCGTAGCAGCGACTGCTCCCAGCGGCGGTCGCCATGGACCACCAGCTCGCGCCGTTCGTTGCCGACCGCCAGGCTGACGGTGTGGCGAGCGCAGGCCACCCCTCCGGGAGCGTAGGCGGTGCCGAGCAGGATGACCTCGAAGGCAGGGTCGCTGCGCGGCAGGTCGTCGCGCGGGAGCTCGCCCAGGGGGGTGGGCAGGTCGGCCGCGAGGATGGCGTGCGCGCGCGCGGGATCGGGCAGGCATGCGCCCGCAGCGATGCGGTAGGTGGCCTTGGCCACCAGCATGCCGAAGCGCTGCGCGGGGTGGCCGGGCACCTCGGCGACGGTGAGGGTGGCGGAGACGGGGTGGGGGTTGGCCAGCAGCATCGCCATCCGCTCAGCTGTTGCTCTCGACCGACGTGCCGCTGAGCGAGACCTTGCCGCTGCCGCCGCTGACGGTGACACCGGCGCCGGAGACGGTGTTGATGCCGGAGGTGGCGGTACTGCTGACGGTGCCGCCGCTGATGCTGTGGGCACCGCTCGCCGCGTTCTCGATCTGGGTGCCTTGGATGCGGAGGTCGCCACCGGCATGGAGCGTGATGGCATCGGCCTTGAGGGTGATGCCGCTGCTGTCGATCACCAGCTTGCTGCCGCCGACCTTCAGCACGATCGAGGTCTTGCCCACCAGATCGATGTTGTCGGCCTTGAGGAAATTGGTGCCGTGGACGTTGACCGCGCGCGAGGCGCCGACGCTGATCTGCTCATCGCCGGCCACCGTGCTCGAGTGGTTGGCGCCGATAGTTTCCGCGTGGTTGGCGCCGACCGCGGCGGTGAGGTTGGCGCCCACCGAGTGCGTCTCGTTGGCCTTGGCGCTGACCGTGCGGTTGCTTCCCACCGATTCAACCTGGGTGCCGGTGATGGAAATGGTCTGGTTGCCGTCGACGGTGAGGGTGGCATTGCCGTCGACATCGACCACCTGGTCGGCGATGATGTTGACGGTCTGGTCGTTGCCGACCGTGACCAGCATATCGCGGGTGGCGTTGAGTATGACGTTCTCGGCGCCCGAGCTGTCTTCGAAGATGATGAAGTTGTCGCCGCCGCTGCGCCACACGCTTTGGGTCTGGTTCTTGTCCATCACCATGCTGCTGGTCTCGGGGTTGGGCACCGCACCGGTGATCAGCGGGCGGTCGGGATCGCCCTCGACATGGACGAGCATGACCTCGGTGCCCTTGTGCAGCGGCGCATGCATGCCCATGCCGTCGCCGCCATACGGCTGCAGCATGCGCACCGGGGCCGAGGCCTTGGCCGGTTCGATGTCGCTGCGGCGGTCGAAGGGGATGCGTACGCTGTAGCGCCCCTGCTCGTCGAGCTCGGCGTACTGGCCGCTGCCGGCGGCGTCGATGATGGCGTGGATGGGGCCCTGGACCATCGGTCTGGGGGTGGTGCGCAGGGGGCGGAACTGGACATCGGCCGGGATGCTGACGAAGCCGCAGTGGTAGTCGGCGAAGCGCTCGCCGCGGTCGTCGCCGTCGTCGATCGCCTGGCTGCCCTGGTGGGTCACCTCGGTCAACAGCTGTTTGATGTTGCAGTCGTTGTTGAAATGGCCGCTGAGGCTGAACACCGCGCCGGCTCTCAGCCCGCGCGCATCGCCCTGACCGATGAACTGCTGCTCACGGCAGGCGATCTCCTCGGCGCGGATCGACGCATAGGTTCCGCCCTCGTCGTTGTCGGTGAAGAGGTTGCCGCCGTGCTCATGGGTCAGGCCGAAGGCCGCATCGGCGGGGACAACGGCCTCGGAGGCGAGCTTCTCGCTGGGCTGATTGTAGTCGAAGTCGCCGAGTACCACCGTGCCGGTCACCGCCTGGTAGCGGATGAACAGCTCGGCGACCGCGTCGTCGCTGTTCTGCGCCATGGCGCCGGCTGCCGACTCGCGGTAGGCCAGGGAGGTGACCGCCCCCGGGATGTCCTTGAAGCCCTCGGACTGGTCGGCGAAGACCACGCAGCAACCGTCGTCGCCATGCTCGAAGAAGTAGGAGATCCCCTCCATCTCGGCGAGGCGGCTGATGAAGTCGAGGTCGGTTTCCTGATACTGCACCAGGTATGGGCGCGGGGCATAGCTGCGGGCGGTGGTGCGGAAGGCGAAGTCCGCGGCCTCGAAGCCGGAGGCCTTGAGCACGTCGCTGATGATGTCGATGGTGGAGAGCTCCTGGAAGATGCGGCTCTGCCGGGTCAGCGACAGCCGCCATAGCTTGGGCACCAGGATGGCGCGGTAGAGGTACCAGCCCTGCTTGCGACCGCGCTGCTCGAAGCAGGACAGCACGCCATGGAGCTTGAGCACGCGCGCGCCGAGCTGGCCGCTACTGAGCATGGTGCCCTGCTTGATCCCGAGCCAGGCGCCGCTGGTGAGGAGGGCGGCGCCGTCGATATCGGCGCGCTCACTCGCGAGGTCGAGTTCGAAGCGGAACGGGCTGCCGATGCAGTCCTTGCCGCTGAAGGCGGAGACCAGCAGGTCGCCGTCGGCCAGCGCATCGCTGTGGAAGGGGAAGTCGCGTCGCGTGGGATCGGGCACAGTGCCTCCATCGCGCCGAGGAGCCATGCCGGCACTGCGGGCCGGCACGGCGCGCTCCGGCGCCCGCACGCTAGCGGTGCAGCCTGGCGAGTCGAGCAGCGAAGCCCCGCTCTCGCCTCGGGCGGGCGCGCCGGAGGCGACGTGAGTCGATTTGGACCACCGCGGCGCCCGGCATGCGCGCAGCACCGGGTGGGAGAGGCCGGCTCGATAAGGACTTGCCTGCCTCCACCGGGGCTTGTTTACTGCCAAGGCTCGCTTCCGAGCCCCTGCCGCAGGAGCCCCGTTCCATGTCAATGCGTTGGCCGCTGTCCGTTCTGCTCTGCGTCGCGCTGTGCACGTTGTGCGCCTGCGGCTCGACCGTCACCCTCCAGGTGCGTGGGGTGGCCCCACTCAATCTCACCGATGCCGACGAGTCGACCCCGGTGGATGCGCGCATCTACCAGCTGCGGAGCGACGTGAAATTCCGTAACGCGGTCGTCGACCAGCTGTGGACCAACGACAAGGCCACCCTCGGCGACGACATCGTGGGGGAGCCCAAGGTGGTGACCGTGCTGCCCGGCGGCGCGCATGACAATCCGGTGCAGGTCACGGTCGGGGAGCT
>JAYVMM010000604.1:0-2213 GCA_043758975.1 Planctomycetota bacterium
TCGTAGAGCGCCCCGCCCGCAGGCGACATGCCGCTGAATACCCTGAACCAGCCCATGGACGGATGGGCATGGAAACCCAAGAAATTGAGCGTAAATTGCCCATTCCTATCGGATTGCTGGAAGTGCTCGAGCGTCTGCGGGTCGCCCCAACGCTTGGTCACCCCTCCATGGGCGATCAGCATCACCCCGGCGTGGGCGACGGCATCGACCACCCGCTGGGCAGCGGCCTCGGCGTCATCCGGGCGGCTGACGCGATCGAGATCCAGCCGCCACGGCAGGGCCTCGCCCGGCATCGCCGTCTCCCGCGCCAAGGTTGGCGACCACTGGGCGACGTGCTGCAGGGTGGAATACCCGCCGGGCACCGCGCCGCGATAGTCGCACACCTCCCTGGATGGACCATTCACGCTCCGCCTGCTGCCGCCGTTGTAGGCATACATGGCACGATCCGCGATGATCTGGCCCAGTGGGCAGCGCAGGGCATCGTGGAGCTCCCTGACGTCATCCTTGCTCGCCCCGGTGAAGAGCAGCTCGAAGCGGACATGGCGCAGCACCGCTCCGCCCTGGCCGACATCGACCAGCTCGAGCTGCTTGCGCACGTCGTTGGCGCCGAGGTAATGGCGGGAGATCATCATCATCGCTCCAGTGCAGAGGATGGCCACCGCCGGGAACACCACCCAGGTGTAGCGCCGGGCGCGCAACCAGCCGAGCACGAACCACTCGCCGGGGCCGATGATGAGGATGAAGAGGATGAAGACGGTGAAGACCAGCGGGAACGGCAGGGCCTGGATCTGTTTGGGCCACAGCTCTTCGCGCACCAGATTGTCGAGATTCAGCGCCGAATCGAAGTCGCTGAGGTCCTGCCGGGAGCTGCGGCCCATGCTCCGTTGGTCGCTTTCGGTGGGCTTCGGGATGCTCCAGGTGCCGAAGGCGTCCAGCCGCTGCGCCTCCACATGGCGCATCTTCCACAGGAAGGCGGCGCTCGCGCGCCACGGCCCGTCGCCGCGGTCCTGCTCTTCCGCCGGAAGCGTTTCCAGCTGCATCACGACCAGGCGACCCAGGCCGTGGCGCAGGCGGAGGTGCTGGCCTGCCGCCACTACCGCCTGCCAGCCGGAGGGCGGTCCGGCATGCTCCACCAGGGCCGACACCGCGGGGGACAGTGTACGGTTTGCCGCCAGGCAGCAGGACCCTCCTGCGAGCACCCAGTGCTCGAGGGCGTCGAGCTGGCCGGCCTTGAGCACCTTCAGGCGATCGCCGACGATGAGCGCGGCATCGTAGGCGCACCACGCCAGGGCGTTCTCGGGGACATCCTCCTCCCGCACCTTGTCGGCGATGGTACGCAGGCTCCTCACGATATCGCCCACCCCCTGCCCATCCGACTGGTCGTCCTCCGCCGCTGCGTTCGGCGCTTTGCGGTAGAATTCGAGCGCCAGCCGCTTCTCGATCGCCAGGCTGAGTTCGGCGGCGCCGAGCGGCTGGCACAGCGCCACATGCAGCTGCCGCTCACCCGCGCTCATCGGCTGGGTCACGCGTCCGAGCTCGACCACCCCAGCGTCCTCCACCCAGCGCAGGATGCAGGAGAGCTGATCGTGGCCGTAGCCCAGGGCCATGGGCGGCAGCAGCACCGGGATGGTGGATACCCCGCTGACCAGGATGCGCTCGTCGCCGCGCCAACGGCACAGCAGCCGCCCAGCCTCGGCGACGGTGATGTCGAGCATGCCCTTGCGCAGCGCGGTGCCGTGCGAATTGAGGGAGACCACCAATGGCCAGGGAGCATGCGGGCGCGGCAGCAAGACCGGGATGTGCAGGCTGACCGACAGCCCTGCGACCACCGGCAACTCCTCGGAATCGACCCCCCAGGCGCCCGGCATGGCCAGGGCCAGGGCCAGGAGCAGCGCCATCCCCGGCAGCCACCGCAGCGTGGTCACGGCGCACCGCCCGGGCGCGGCGAGCGGGAGATGCCATGCCATGCGCCGCGAGCGAGCGCGGCAGAACCCTGGCTGACCGGACCAGCAGCCGCCGCAGCGGAGCAGCCCCAGGAGACTGCGGGCATGCCGGACATGCACGCGCCGCCCGCCAGCATTTCCATGATCAGGTCGTCCCACCCACATACCATCATCGGCGCCAGCTCCTCCCAGCCGCCCCAACCTGCACAGCCGCGATCAAATGCAACACTCCCTCCGGCAGGTGCATCGACCTCCTCAGCTCTAGCTGCG
>JAYVMM010000605.1:0-10352 GCA_043758975.1 Planctomycetota bacterium
GTGGATGAGGTGTGCGCGAAATACCGCGTCGACAAAGAACGCATCTACCTCACCGGGCTGAGCATGGGCGGCTTCGGCACCTGGGCCATGGTGGGCGAGGACGCCTCCCGCTTCGCCGCTGCGGTGCCGATCTGCGGACGTGGCGACCCGCGCGAGGCACCGCGCATGAAGGACCTGCCGCTGTGGGTCTTCCATGGCGCCAAGGACCCGACCGTGCCGGTGAAGAACTCCCTCGACATGGTCGAGGCCCTGAGCGCGATCGGCGGGCGGGTCAAGCTCACCATCTATCCTGAGGCCCAGCACGACTCCTGGACCGAGGCCTACAACACCCCCGAGCTCTACCAGTGGCTGCTGCGCCAACGCCTCGGCAAGCCGGACCAGCCCGCCGCCGCGCCACGTTGAGCCTACCGCCCAGCAGCCACCGCTCAGCGGTGGCGGTACTCCCGCCGGCACACCGCGCCGGTGAGGAAGTCGCCCCAGTCCTTCTCGAAGAAGATCCGCCCGGCGTCGTCGAGGCCGCGCAGGCGGCGGAAGTCGCTGGCCCACGCACCGGTGCGCCAGCGCAGCACCAGCTTGTCCAGGCGATGGGCGGGGTCCTCAGCCAGGAAGCGGAACTCCGCAAGCTCGCCCAGGCGTGAGCGCGGCACCAGCGACCCGTGCGGCGCGCAATAGGCACGCGCGCCGCGGCTGCCCCCGCCGCGCCCGACATGCTGCAGCAGCGCCTGCAGCACCGCCTCGCTGGCGAGGGCGAGATGGCGGAGGCGGAACGCCTCGACCAGCTGCGCCGGACTCCGGCAGCTGGCCCCCTCTGCCCACACCCGCGCGCGCAAGAGCGCCGCCGCCGCCGCCGCCCCGGACAGCTCGGCGGTGCGGCAGACGTAGCCGGCGTGGTCCGACATGCGCGCCTGGATCTCGTGCTTGGCAGCAGCGGCATCGACGGCGGTGACGGCAGGAGTAAGCGCACGCGCGGCGATGGCGAGCGCCTCGCTCAGCTGATTGAGCGCCTCCTCGCCGAGCGCGCCCGCCGGCAGCGGCTGCGCGCGCGCGCGGATCTGCTCGGCACAGCGCAGACCCGCGACCTGTCCAGCATTGAGCGCGGCGCCGCCGGGCCTGGTGACGCCATGGGTGCCCGCCACCTCGCCGATGGCGTAGCAGTCCTGCAATGACGATTCGCTCCACATGTCGACCGCCACGCCGCCATTGAGATGCTGGTTGTTGACGTTGAAGGGCAGCGGCTCGCGGGCGAGATCGTAGCCATGCATGCGGTAGAGCTCGATGGCGAGCGGATTCATCCGGCGCAGGCGCTCGATCGGCGTGGGGTGGAGCGCGCCGCTGTTGGCGAGATAGGTCCGCACGTCGCGGTCGAGATCATCGAGGGCAAACGCGCGGTCGCCTGGCACCGCCTGCGGATTGCGGGTAAAATCCATATACACCGTCCGCCCGCGGGCGGATTCGACATGGATGGCGAGATCGAGCAGCGAGGAGCCGAAGTCGAGCATGCGGCTGGCATGGAAAGGCCATTGGTAGCCCTTGCGGAAGACGTTCGCGGCCAGTTCGCGGGTGGTGCGGTAGTAGTCGGCGAGGAAGTGGTGCTCCTGCGCATCGGCGCCGCGCGAGAAGATGTGCGGCATGACCTGGACATAGGTGCCCGACAGGTTCCACGGGAAGTCACGACGCCGGGTGCCGATGCCGAACTGGCTCTCGCTCAGGTTGGCGACCTCGATGCCGGCCTCGAGCGCGAGGCCGAGACCGCCGTAGCAGTGCGGCGGGTAGACCGAGTCGCGGTAGAGTTCGCCGGGGCCGCCATTGGCCAGGATCAGGCTGTGGCAGCGGATCACCAGCAGCCCGTGCTCGCGCTCGCGGCATTCCTGGTCGATCGCCAGCACGCCGACCACGCGACCGCCGGCGCCAGCAGTGAGGATACGCACCACTTCGCATTTGCGCAGGAAGGGCACCCCCAGGCGGAGCGCCTCCTTTGCGAGAACCTTGACCATCAGGCGCGAAGTGCGCGGGCCGCAGCTAGTCGCCCGTCCGACCTCGTCGTGGTCGGTGCGGTAGCGCAGTACGGCGCCGAAGCGGTCGAGCGGCAGCGGCAGTCCGAGGTACTGCAAGGTGCCGAGGGTGTGGAGCGAGCCGACCGCCTCGACATAGGCGGTATCGAGGTCCATGCAGCCGCCGGCGCCGAGCGCGGCGGCGAGCGCGTGGAAGTCATCGCCGCGGGCGCTGGTGCCGGCGGTGTGCAGGGTCTGCTTGTCCGACCCCGAGCAGGCACTGGTGCCGCCGAAGAGCGACATCGACGCCACCAGCACCTGCTGGCCGCGCCGCGCAAGCTCGACCGCCGCGCGCAGCCCAGCGGCGCCGCTGCCCACCACCAGGGCACCGGTGGTGAGCACCGGCAGGGTGCTGCCGCCCACCGTCAGCTCGGCGCACGGCAGCTCGGCCTTCGCCACCCGTGGCATCGCGACATCGGTGAGGGCATCGAGGATCGGCTGCGGAATGGCGTCGCTCACGTGGCGTCCTTGCTCACCGGTGCTTACGCCGGAGACTAGACGCTTCCCGACCTGGTGGTACCGTCCAGGCGGACGCATGCCGCGTCCGCGCAGTTTTTTCTCCATACCGACCAACCTCCATGCCCGACCCCGCCACCATCAGCGCAGCCGCCACCTATTGGGTGGATGACCTCAGCCCGTTCATCATCCGCTTCGGCCACAGCGACTGGGGCCTGCGCTGGTACGGCCTGGCCTACCTCGCCGGGCTCGCCTGGGGCTATGCCATGCTGGTGCGCTGGGCAGGCCAAGGGCGCTCGCCGGTAGCCCGGCAGGAGATCCAGGATTTCGTGCTCTACGGCGGCCTGGGCATGATCCTCGGCGGACGGCTCGGCTACTGCCTGCTCTACGAACCGCACGAGCTCTTCACCAATCCCTTCTACCTCTTCATGCTGCACAAGGGCGGCATGGCCAGCCATGGCGGCATCATCGGGCTGATCGCCGGCACGGTGCTGTTCGCCCGGCGCACTGGCAAATCGGCGCTGGTGCTGTTGGACCTCATCGCGGTCACCGGTCCGATGGGGATCGCCCTCGGTCGCATCGCCAACTTCATCAATGGCGAGCTCTGGGGCCGCCCGACCACGGTGCCGTGGGCGGTGATCTTTCCCAATTCCGCCGATCCCAGCGGCTTGCCGCCCGCGGAGGCGCACGCCTGGCAGATCGCCCATGCCCTGCCGCGCCACCCGAGCCAGCTCTATGCCGCTGTCCTCGAAGGCTTCCTCATCCTCGCCATCCTCATGCCGCTGCACGCGCGCCACCGCCGGCCCGGACTCAGCGGCAGCCTCTTCCTCATGCTCTACGCCTGTGCGCGCTTCATCGACGAATTCTTCCGTGAACCCGATTACGGGCAGCCGGGTTCGCCGGGGCATGCGCTCATTCTCGGCTTCATGAGCAAGGGCCAGGCCTACACCATCCCCTTCTTCATCGCCGGAGCGGTCGCGCTGTTCATCGCGCTGCGCCGCCCACCGCGTCCCGACCTCTATGTCTGCACCACCCCGGCGCCGCACCATCCGGCGCCTGGGAATGGGGGTCACCCGCCGGCGGTCACGCCAGGCGAAGTACCGGGACGCCCGCCGGCTGATTCTCAGGGGTGAAACGCGCTCACGAGGCCCGGTAAGTGCCCTTGAGCCAGCCGAACAAGGCATCGCCGGGGCAAATGCTCGCGTGCAGTTCGCGGTGCCCAAAGACATGCGGACGGCCGACCTGGTACTTCGCGCGCTCGTCGTTGAGGAAGGCACGCAGGGCGGCGAGCTGGCGCGGGGTCGGCAGCTTGGTCTGGAAGTCGCCAATGACCGAGACCCCGAGGTTGTTGGCATTCTCGGTAGAGACGTGCGCACCTTGGTAGTTCGCCGGACGGCCCTCGTAGATCTTGGCGTCGCGTCCGACGATGTAATGATAGCCGATCGCGGCCCAATGCCTGCGTTCACGATGGTAGCGCTCGATCAACCGGATGACATCGATGTCGGTCATCGAAGCCATGTCGCCTTCCTCGCCAGTATGGTGCACGGTGATGCGCGTCACCCTGCCCATCAGCTGATTGTTGCTCGCCAGGCGCTGCGTGGTCCAGGCCGAGCGCGGCACCAGGACGTAGCCGCCATCCATGGGCGGCGGGATCCGCTCGTGGTCATTCACATTCTCAGCGGCGGTGACCGGCGGCGCGTCGGTTACGGCGAGCGACCCATTGTCGACCGGTCCGAGCGGGTCGGGGTGCAGGGCCAGGACCTTGGGCAGCCAGACCCGGGAGTTGATGACCAGTCGCGACGAGGTGATGCCGTTGGCGTCGATGATGGCGTCGATTGACAGGCCACTGCGGCGGCTGAGCGAGGACAGCGAGTCGCCTTCCGCCACCACATACCATATGCCGCCCTGGCCATCCACCCGTCCGGACTGCGAACTTCGCTGTACGCAACCAGAGAGGGCGAGCGCAGAGCCGGCGAGGATCAGCTGCCGGCGATTCAGATCGGTGTGCATGGGCATGTACGGTGGCATAGTCCGGTAGGCATGCAACTGCGACCTCTCCTAGCTTGCCGTCGCCACCGGGCCGGGACGGGAGCGCGCCATCCGCTGCGCGCGCGGTGGATTTCCCGCCAGGCGCTGTCGCCCTGATTCAGGACAGCGACCATGCCCACCGCCAGGCCGGCGCGCCGGCCAGGTGAGGCGGCGGGAGCGAGATCGGCTAGCTAAAGAATATCGTCCGCCGAACCGCACCCCTGGACCATAGGTTCGGGGCTGCGGACGCGGATCCTCATGGTCGGACCACGATCCAAACGCCGGCGTTGCGCGGCGGGCTTTCGCTCCCATGCCAATAAAAAAATGGGCTCTAGCGGGAATTCCGTGGGTATGTTAGCCATATGGGTCTATTATGACTCACTTTGGTTCTGTCTCCGTGCTCTCCCTGCAGGCGATCGCCTGGGGTCGCCGAAGGATTTTTTCACGCTCTAAGCGCGCAGATATCATTGGGAATTCCATGCTGAGCCTGGCCTCAGGGAACCATTAGGAATGGATTTAGCCAGCGTTTCATACATAGCCGATCGACATCGAGACCGGTTGCGAGCACAATCGGATTCTCACCTATAGCGGCGCTTTGGGATGGGGAAATTAGTCAGCCAGCAAGAAATCGAGGAGTATCGTACCCGAGTTCAACAGTTCTAGCTAGAGAGGTCACTGAACATACCCACGCAAATCCCGGTAGAGCCATAAAATTCCCTGAGCATTTCGTTACTATTGAACTGCCGAATCCAATTAATGATTAAATTGAAGCAGGGATGCGCCCCGAAAACTGGAAAATGTTCTTGAATTATTGAAAAGCTCCCTGTCTAATATATGCTTCACTGAAGTTCCATACACCACCCCAGGAGTCCCCCATGCCGTCACTGGCCCAATTGCTTAGCGCCAAGATCGCGGAGGATGGCCTCGCCGTCACCGTCGCCGCCAAGAAGGCGGAGATCAGCTTCCCTTCCTTCCATGCCGCGCTGCATGGCAAATCGGTACCCAATGCACGCAGCGTCGACAAGTACGCCGCCTTCCTCGGCATCACCACGTCCGATGTCCAGGCTGCCTCGGGCAAGCCGGCCAAGAAGGGCAAGGCCGCCAAGGGCGCGATGAAGGCCAAGAAAGGCAAGGTTAAGAAGGCCAAGGCCAAGAAAGTGAAGAAGGCGAAGAAAGCCAAGAAGGGCGGACGCCGCGGTCGCCCCCCGGGCTCAAAGAACAAGGCGGTGGCCAAAGCGGCCAAAGCGGCCAAGGCCGCCAGCGCGATCAATCGCAAGGCACTCTCCGCCCTGAGCGCTTCGCTCAAGAAGGCGACCGCCCTGCTGCGCAAGCTCGCCTGAGCATCCGCTTCCAGGTTACCGCAGCGCGCCAGGCGATCGCCTGGCGCGCTGCTTTTTAATTCTGGCCGGTGCGCCCGTCGTCCGCCCCCGCTTGTGCCCGCGGGGACGGCGCCAGGATCCCAGGCATGTCCTTGGTCACCCAGGTCTCGAGCTTCCCCTACGGCATCTCGAGCAAGGACCCGCTCGCGCTGCTCAGCCGCCACGGTTTCCAGGTCCGCCTCTCCCCGCATCGCCGCAAGCACACCCCGGCAGAGACCGCGGAGCTGCTCGGCGATGTCGACACCCTGCTCGCCGGCACCGAGCCGCTGCCCGCCGAAGTGCTCGCGCGCGGCCTGCCGCGACTGCGCCACGTGGCGCGCGTCGGCGTCGGCCTCGACGGCCTCGACGTCGCCTTCTGCATGAAGCATGGCATTGCCGTCACCTACACCCCTGACGCCCCGGCGCGTAGCGTGGTCGAACAGGTCTTCGCCATGCTCATCGCGCTCAGCCGCCGGCTGGTGGAATCCCATGAGGGCATGCGCCAAGGCAAATGGCAGCGCTTCACCGGCGTACTGTGGCAGGGCAAGACCCTGGGCATCCTCGGCTGCGGGCGCATCGGCAGGCAGGTGGCGGTGATCGCGCGCGCCTTCGGCATGGAGGTCATCGCCCATGACCTGGTCGAAGACCGCGCCTGGGCGGCGGCGCACCAGGTCACCTACGTCAGCCTGGACGAGCTCCTCGCCCGCAGCCTGGCGGTGACCGTGCATTTGCCCTACACCCGGGCGACCAGCAACCTGCTCTCGCGCCAGCGCCTCGAGCGCATGCGCACCGGCTCTTACCTCATCAACACCTGTCGCGGCGAGGTCCTCGATGAGATCGCGCTCTACGATCTCCTCAGCAGTGGGCGCATCGCTGGCGCCGCCCTCGATGTCTACCACCAGGAGCCCTACCAGGGTCCGCTGCGCAACCTGCACAACGTCTTCCTCTGCTGCCACCAGGGCAGCTGCAGCTTCGATGGGCGCTACGCCATGGAGATGCATTCCGCCGAGAACGCCGTGGCCTTCGCCAAGGGCGAAGCGATCAGCCCCGAGCGCGTGGTCTGGCTGCCAGGCATGGCCGCCCCCGCGGTTGAACTGTATTAATGCCGTGATTGACCACGACACGAACACGACCGGGCGCCGTAGTTACTCATGCTCCTGGGGTCAGACCGATAATTCGGCCCCAACCGTTTTCACTCGTTTCCGTGCGCCGGGATTCACGCTTCGACGAGCCGGTTGGACCGGCAGACAACCGGCCGAGACCAGTGCCTTGTGCTCTCCACGGGTGTCGATTCCCCTCCATGCGAGGGTATGAAGGTCCCATGCTGCATTGCGGTCACGATCCATGCGATTTCCGAAGACGTCGCAGTCATAGACCCGCTCGGCGAGGGTCAGCGCGGGCTTGTGGTTCCCGCACTGGCTGCAGAGCTTGCTGGAAGGATAGAAGCCGTTGGCTACAAGCAGGGTGCGACCGTAGCGCATGCTCTTGTACATCAGTTGACGACGGAACTCGGACCAGCGCCGAACTTAGATTAATCCTGACTATTTTACTCTAGACCCCTGGAGTAAGTGCAGTTAGGAACTACCTCCCGCGCCAGATCAGCGGTCGCTGCCGCCCCTGCCCGCGAGGGACCGGCACCGCCCGTCCGGCGCCCCACCCACCAAGACCCCAGGAGCCAACATGGCCACCACCGTCGATGCCGATCTGATCCTCAAGCTCTACGACCTGCGTCGCGAGGCGGTGTGCAGGAAGGCGCGTGAATTCTTCGCTGGCTGGACTCCCGCCGGCGCCGACGAGGCGAAGACCGTCGGCACCGCCTCTGGGCGCCAGGACAACGCCTACGTCCGCCAGGCCACCACCTACTGGGAGATGGCCTTCTCTATCGTCAACACCGGCGCCATCGACGAAGAGCTGTTCGCCAAGAACTGCGGCGAAGGCATCCTCTTCGCCGTCAAGTGCCAGTGGCTGAAGCAGAAGTTCCCCGAGGCCTGGACCCGCACCATGGGCGAGGCCGAGGCCTTCATCGCCAAGAACGAAGCCGCGCGCAAGAAGGCTGAGATGTTCCGCGCCCGCTTCGCCTGAGTTTGGGTCAGAAGGTGAGCGCCGCGTTGGCTTGGCCAGCGCGGCGCGCGCTCATTTCTGGTGGAAGAAGGGACGCAGGGCCGGATAGAGCGCGCGGAAAGTAGTGGCCAGCTTGGCGTAGGCTTTCACTGCCGTGCGCTCGGGCACGAAGGTCTTGACCACCGGCCCGGGACGGCAGGCCTGCTCGATCGGCACCCCGCAGCAGCCGATCAGCGCCAGGCGCGCCCCGCCCAGGGCGGGGCCGGCATCGGCCCCCTCGCGCAGCACCACCGTCACATCGGCGGCATTGCTGAGGATCTGCATCCAGGCGTCGCTGCGCGTGCCGCCACCAGTGACGGTGGCCTCCTTGACCGTGGTCTTGGTCGCCCGGATCAGGCGCAGCGACTCCGCCAGCCCGAGGCTGATGCCCTCGAGCACCGCGCGCGTGAGGTGGCGGCGCTGGTGCAGGCGGGTGAGGCCGATGAAGCCACCGCGCGCCAAAGGATCGCACAGCGGCGTGCGCTCGCCGGTGAGGTAGGGCAGGAAGAACAGGCCCTCGGCGCCCACCGGCGCCGCCAGCGCCTCGGCGCACAGCTCGCCAAAATCGACCCCGGGCGCGCAGGTATCGCGATACCACTGCAGCGAACCCGCCGCCGAAAGCATCACGCCCATGTGGTGCCAGCGCTTGGGCAGCGCGTGGCAGAAGGTGTGCAGGCGGCCATCGCGCTCGGGGGCATAGCCGCGGGTGGTGGCGAAGACCACGCCCGAGGTGCCGATGGCAATGGTGCACATGCCGGGCTGGACGCAGCCAGCGCCCACCGCGCCCGCGGCCTGGTCGCCCGCCCCGCCGACCACCGGGGTGCCGGCGCGCAGGCCGAGCAGCTCCGCCGCCTCCGCCGTCACCTTGCCCGCGACCCAGCTGCCCTCGACCAGCCGACCGAGGTAGCTCTCGTCGATGTTGCAGGCCTTGAGCATCTTCGCCGACCAGCGCCGTTTGGCGACGTCCATCAGCAGCATACCGGCACCATCGGACATCTCGGCGACCTTCTCGCCGGTCAGCCGCCAGCGCAGGTAGTCCTTGGGCAGCAGCACCGAGCGCACGCGCTTCCACAGCTTGGGCTCATGGCGCTGGACCCACAGCAGCTTGGGCGCGGTAAAGCCGACCAGCGCACGGTTGCCGGTCTCCTTGATGATGCCGGGGACCTTCTTGTGCAGGAGATCGCATTCGGCCTGGCAACGTCCATCGTTCCACAGGATCGCCGGACGCACCACCGCGCCGTCGGCATCGAGCAGGGTGGCGCCATGCATTTGCCCGCCGATGCCGATGCCGTCGATGGACTCGGTCGGCCATTTGCTGATCACCTCGCGCACCGAAGTCACCAGCCCCTGCCACCAGTGCTCAGGATCCTGCTCGCTCCACAGCGGTTTGGGCGTGCTCAGCGAGTAGGTGGCGGTGGCGCTGGCGAGGATCGCCCCGTCCTGATTGACCAGCACGGTCTTGCAGCCGGAGGTTCCCAGGTCGATGCCGAGCACTGCCATGGTGTGTCGCTTTCTCTCTACGGTCCAGGCCGCCGGCGGAGGCGGACGGTGCCGGGCGCAGCGCGCCGGCTCCCGGGTGGGCCGATGGTGGGGGTGCAGGTGCGCCGCGAGGCGGACCTCAGTGGGGTTTGGCGTCCAGGCCGTTGCCGGCGGCGATCTTGACCGTCAGCGGCTGCTTCTCCTGGCTGTGGGACTTGGCGCGGGCCGCGCTCAGGCGCTTGGCTTCCTTGGACTTCTTGCCCTTGACAGTGAGATTGCCCCAGCGGTCGATCAGGCCGCCATTGAGGTCGCCGTAGCGCTGCACGCAGGCGGCAATCACCTGGTGGGCGACCAGGCGGTCTTCCCAGCCGTAGGTGTCCGACTTCTTGCCCTCGAGATCCTTGTAGATGTTGAAGAAGTAGTCGACCTCGGCCAGGTAGTGGCTGGCGAGGTGCTGCAGGCCGTGCACCTCGCGCATGCGCGGGTCGTTGACCGGGACGGCGAGGATCTTGTGGTCGAGGCCGGCGTCATCGCGCATGATCAGCACGCCGAGCGGGCGCACCTCGATCAGACAGCCGGTGAAGGTGTCATGCTCGACGATCACCACCACGTCGAGCGGATCGCCGTCCTCGGCATGGGTGCGCGGGATGAAGCCGTAGGCGCCGGGATAGTGCACCGGGCTGTAGAGCGTGCGGTCGAGTCGGAAGACGTTGAGCTCCTTGTCGTACTCGTACTTGTTCGACGAGCCCTTGGGGATCTCGATGATGGCGTTGATGATGTTCGGGACTTCGCGACCGGTGGGCAGCTCGAGATAGTTAGTCATGCGGGACTCGTTCTCTGGTGGTGCCAGCCGCAGGCATGCGGCGGATATCGCCGCACC
>JAYVMM010000606.1:0-3734 GCA_043758975.1 Planctomycetota bacterium
TCGAGTTCCTGGGTCACCGCCCAGGCCGCGATCGCTTCCGGGCTGATGGCGAGGGGCGCGCGCGCCCCGCCGCAGGCCGCGAGCAGGAGCACAGAAAACGCGAGCATGGCAGCGGACACTGCTCCCGCCCGCTTGAAAGCTCCCGCCTGCCTGGATGGCTGCCGAGTGCGCATAGCGCGAGTATGCGGTGGCGGAGGCTCGCGGAATGACGACTTGTATCCTGACCATTTGGTTGGTATACGGACGGGCGCACGCGGGCCGCCCAGCGGTCATCCGCCCATCTCTCCCTCGCCCACCGCCACCGCCCCACCACGCCCCCACCCTCACATCAGGAGCCAGCCATGGCCTCATCCCCCATCGTCATCAGCGGCGCCACCGGCAACATCGGCACCGCCATCGCCCATACTCTGCTCGCTGCCAAGCAGCCGGTGCGGGTGATCGGGCGCTCCGCCGACAAGCTCAAGGCCCTGGTGGCCAAGGGCGCCGAGGCCGCGGTCGGCTCGCTCGAGGATGCCGCCTTCCTCGCCAGCGCCCTGCGCGACGCCAGCGCCGCCTTCATCATGATCCCGCCCCACCTCACCACCCCCGACTTCACCGCCTACCGCACGCGCGTGAGCGAGGCCTTCGCCAGCGCCCTCGCCGCCGCCCCGGTGACCCATGCGGTGGTGCTCAGCTCGATCGGCGCCCACCGCCCTGCTGGCCTCGGACCGGTCAGCGAGCTCCACCATCACGAGGCCCGCCTGGCCCAGTTCACCCGCCTGCACCAGCTGGTGCTGCGCCCGGCCTTCTTCATGGAAAACCACCTCCAGGCCATCGGCCTGCTCAAGGGCCTCGGCATCTTCGGCGGTCTGATGGGCGCCACTGCCGCCTTCCCACAGATCGCCACCCGCGATATCGCGGCGGTGGCGGCGCGCCGGCTCCTGGCCCGCGATTTCAGCGCGCGCACGGTGGTCGAGCTGCTCGGCACTCGCGACTACAGCATGGACGAATCCACGCGCATCCTCGGTGCGGCGATCGGCAAGGCTGACTTGCGCTATATGCAGTTCCCCGCCGCCGACGCGCGCGCGGCGATGCTCGGCATGGGCATCTCCGCCAGCGTCGCCGACGGCTTCATCGAAATGTACCAGGGTTTCAACCAGGGCCTCGCCGCCCCGACCCAGCCGCGCGCGGGCGAGAGCGCCACCCCGACCACGCTCGAGCAGTTCGCCAGCACGGTGTTCGCACCCGCCTTCACCGGCGGCAAGCAGGCGCACGGCTGAGCCGGCTGGCGGCCCCACCCGCCTGTCGCACCCACCCTGGGCATCCCCCGCCTGGGGCTGGGCGCGGGGGCGGGCGCAAGCTATACTCCTGCAGCCGCGCCTGCGCGCCGGCAGAAGGAGGCGTGCCATGGCCGCAGGACTGACCATCGGATCCTATCTCATCCGCAAGCTTCAAGAATATGGCGTGCGCCATGTCTTCGGCATCCCCGGCGACTACGTGCTCGGCTTCTACGACCAGCTGCAGAACAGCGCCCTCACCGTGGTCGGCACCACCAAGGAGGATGGCGCCGGCTTCGCCGCCGATGCCTACGCGCGCGTCAGCGGCATGGGCGTAGTGTGCGTGACCTACTGCGTGGGCGGCCTGAGCGTGGCCAACGCGGTGGCCGGCGCCTTCGCCGAGAAATCGCCGGTGGTGGTCATCAGCGGTGCGCCGGGAGTGCGCGAGCGCATCGACGACCCCCTGCTCCACCACAAGGTCCGCAGTTTCGCGACCCAGAAGGAGATCTTCGAGAAGATCACCGTCGCCGCTGCGGTGCTCGACGACCCCGACACCGCCTTCGCCCGCATCGACGAATGCCTGGCGGCGTGCTGGCAGCACAAGCGCCCGGTCTACCTCGAGCTGCCAAGAGACCTCGTCGACGCACGCCCGCGCTACCCCCACCGCGCGCTCGCGCGCAGCCGCACCGGCGATGCGCGCGCGCTCAAGGAAGCGCTCGGCGAAGCGGTCGAGCGGCTCAACCGCGCCAAGCGCCCGGTGATCCTCGCCGACGTCGAAGTGCACCGCTTCGGCCTCGAGGAGCAGCTGCGCCGGCTGACCGAGCGCAGCAACATCCCCGTCGCGGTGACCATCCTCGGCAAATCGGTGATCAGCGAACTGCACCCCAACTACCTCGGCATTTACGAGGGCGCCATGGGCCGCGCCGAGGTGCGCGCCGCGGTCGAGGACGCCGACTGCCTGCTCATGCTCGGCACCGTGCTCAGCGACGTCAACCTCGGCATCTTCACCGCCGAGCTCGACCATGGGCGGGCGATCGAGGCGA
This sequence comes from Planctomycetota bacterium, assembly GCA_043758975.1. Classification (GTDB taxonomy): domain Bacteria; phylum Planctomycetota; class UBA11346; order UBA11346; family UBA11346; genus BOG-1363. Next base: position 2,300 of record JAYVMM010000606.1, read on the forward strand.
CCTCGGAGCTGATCAGCGTCAGCCGCCACCGCTTTGAGCGCGTCGATTTCGCGCAGTTCGTCAATGCCCTTACCCGCGCCAAACTGCGCCGCCACCCCACGCGCCGCCGCGCGCGCGTGCGCCCTGTGAAAGCCGTCCCGCCGCGCGACCGCGCTGTGAGCGTGAACCGGCTGTTCGAGTTCATCAACCAGCGTCTGCAGGACGACATGGCGGTGGTGTGCGACGTCGGGCTGTGCCTGTTCGGCGCCATCGATCTGGTCATCCACCGCAAGACCGAGTTCCTCGCCCCCGCCTATTACACCTCGATGGGCTTCGCGGTGCCGGCGAGCATCGGGGTGGCGCTGGCCAATCCCCGGCTGCGCCCAGTGGTGCTGGTCGGCGACGGCGCCTTCCAAATGACCGGCATGGAGCTCTCGACGGTGGTCGCGCAGGGGCTCGACCCCATCGTCATCGTGCTCAACAACCACGGCTACACCACCGAGCGCTTCATCAAGGACGGGCGCTACAACGACATCCTCAATTGGCGTTTCGAACGCATTCCCGAGATCCTCGGCAGCGGCTGGGGGCGCGCGGTGCGCAGCGAGCGCGAGTTCGCCGAGGCCTGGGACACCGCCTGCGCCTACCGCGGACGCTTCAGCCTGATCGCGGTCGAACTCGACCCCTTCGACCACTGCCCGGCGCTCGGGCGCCTGGGCGCGCGCATGGCACGCAACCTCAGACAACCGCGCTGACGCCCGCCGCGGTTGCCCCGCCGGACCGGCGCGGCTAGGCTACATCCATGGAAGCCCTCGCCGCGCTGGCGCTCTGGCTGGTGCCGCCAGCAGCCCTGATCGCCTCCTACTGGCAGATCATCGGCGCCACCCGGTTCAGCGCGCTGACGCGCAACGCGCTCGCCATCGGCACCACCGCGGCGCTGGTGGTGCTCATCGGCTTCGACGCCATCGGCCTCTACCGGGTCGGCCCGTGGTCGGCGCACCCGCAGGAGGAATGGGCGCTGCGCATCGCGCTCGGCGCCATCACCGCTGCCGCCTTCGCCTTCCCCACCGCCTGGTCGTGCGGGACCATTTTCCAGGTCCTGCGCGCCAAGCTGCGCCAGCCGCTCGCGTCCCCGCCTGCCGCGCGGCGCACGGTGGTCCTGGCCGCCTGCACCCTCGCTGCCCTGGTGCTGGCCTACTGCCTGCTCCTGGTCGAGCTCGCAGCGCTTGCGCAGCGCGCCGCGGCGCTGCGCGCATCCGACCACCACCCCGGCGCGCCGCCGTGATCGTCCGCGCCCGCGGCGCAGGCCGGGGCCGGCATGGTGCGATCGCGCCGGGCTGAGCCGCCCGCGCGCGGCGCTGGACTGGCCGCGGCGCCGGCCACCATCGCCCACCGAGGACCGCCATGGCCACCCTGCTCATCGAGATGCCCAGCGGCGTGGCCGGGGACATGCTGCTCG
>JAYVMM010000607.1:0-2005 GCA_043758975.1 Planctomycetota bacterium
GTCGCCACTGGCGCAGTGGCAGTGCCGTGCGGTGCGGTGGACTTGTCTGGCGGGTGGTGGCCCACGATCACCAGCGCGAGGACCGCGGCCGCCACCACGCCACCGGCGATGAGCAGCGGCGCGCGCCGCCGCGCCGGTAAGGCGGCGGGGATGGCATCGCCGGAGGCCGCCGGCAGGGTCGCGGAGGTCTGCTGCGGTGACTGGGTGGCGAGGGTCAGGGTCGCGCGCTGCCCGCTCATCATCGTCGGCGAGCCGGCCACGGTCTGCGACACCGGCATGCTGCCACCGCCGACCGCGACTTCGGGCGCGAACAGCCCGATGCAGGCGCGGATCGCCGCCGCCATCTCGCTCGCGGAATGCGGGCGGTCCTGCGCCTGCTTGGCCAGGCAGCGGGTGAGCAGCTGGTCGAGCGGGGCGAGGTCGGCGCGCCGCGAGGAGAGCAAGGGCACCGGCGCATTGACGTGCTGCTGGATGGCCTGCAGCGCGCTGGTCGCGGAGTAGGGGGTGGTGCCACTGATGGCGAAGAACAGCGAGCAGCCGAGGCTGTAGAGGTCGGAGCTCGCTTGCGGCGACTCGCCGCGGCAGGCCTCCGGCGACATGTAGGACGGGCTGCCCATCAGGGCCCCGGTCTGGGTCAACCCGGCGGAGTCGTCGGCCTTGGCCAGGCCGAAGTCGGCGAGCTTGGCCTGGCCCTGGCGGTTGACCATGATGTTGTCGGGCTTGATGTCGCGGTGGACGATGCCGAGCTGGTGGGCGGCCTGCAGGCCCTCGGCGGCCTGGCGGTGCAGCTCGAGCACCTGGCGCACGGTCAGGCGCTTCTCCTTGAGCAGGCTACCCAGGCTCCAGCCATCGACGAACTCCAGGACCATGACGAAGAGCTGCTCGCCACCCGGCCCGATGCATGGGCCGATGTCGTGGCAGGCGATGACGTTGGGGTGGAGCACCTTGCCGAGGGTCTGGGCCTCGCGGCTGAAGCGCTCGCGGTAGGCTTGGTCGCTGGCCAGGTGCGGTGCGATGACCTTGATCGCCACCGGGCGGTCGAGCGCGATCTGGGTGCCCTTGTAGACCGCGCCCATGGCGCCCTTGCCCAGCAGGCTCTCAAACCTCAAGGTCTCGGTCTGGAAACCGATGAGCGGATCGACCGTCATCACGTCCTCGGTAGGAGGTTCATACCGTACGGGCCGTCGCCTGGCAATTCCCGGGCACGCGTGCACGGGCCCCGATCCAAGCCGCCGCCTGGCAATTCCCGGGCACGCGCGCACGGGTCCCGGTCCAAGCCGTTGCCTTGAAGGTACTACGGTACTGGAGCGGGGTCGTTCAGCGCCACGAAGCGGTGCTCACCGGGCGAACAGGCCGCGCTGGCCTCGACCAGCGCCTCCGCTAGCCCCGGGCCATGCTCCCAAATCGCCTGGAACAGGCTCATGGAGCGTTCCTGCGGCTGCTGGCGCGGACGCAGGTAGCCGCACAGGGCGCCCCAGGGTGGGAGGGAGGCGAGCTGGGCCTCGCCGCGGCCCAGGCTGCGCTCCAGGCGGGCGCGTTCACGGCGCAGGCGCGTAAGACCGGTGGCCAGGCGCCGGCGCAGGTCGTCGCTCAGGCCCTCGCCCTGGGCCTCGGCGGCGGCGAGGGCATCGTCCAGCCTGGCCAGGCCCTGGCTCAGGGTGTGCACCTGCGGGGCACGCGGCCGCGCCAGGGCGCAATCCTCGGCGCTCCGGCCCCAGCGCGCGAGGCCGCGCGCCACCCAGGGCGGTACCAGGGTCAGCGAGGCGCGGGCCAGGAGGCGCGGGCGCGCGGCCCCCAGCGCGGCGTAGAGCGGGGCGATGAAGGCGTGGTAGTTCAGTTCGCCTGGTCCGGCCAGGTAGATGGCCGCCGGCAGCGCGATCTGCTGTAGCACCGGGCGGAGCGCCGCCCCCGGGCTGAGGGTGTCGGGTTCCACCGCCAGCAGCGCCGCCGCCGCCGCCTGATTGAGCGCCGCGCGCGCGGCGGGGCGGTCGGCGAACAGCGGCGG
>JAYVMM010000608.1:0-3986 GCA_043758975.1 Planctomycetota bacterium
CGCTGCGCGCGAGCTCGGCGGGATCGTTCGCAGGCACCGCCCGCGCCGGCCCCGGGTCCGCCTGCCCGGCGCGCGCCTGCCCAGCGCGCGCCGACTGCAGCTGCTGCACGCCGGCCACCAGCAGCTCGCCCTGGTTCAGCTCGCCTGCCCGCCGCACGCCGTAGACCAGGGCCAGGAGCAGCCCGGCGAGCGCCACGCCGACCGCCAGCCGTCGCGCCGGGGTGGGGGCGAGCTGGCGTGCGCTCCCGCCGGCGAGGCAGGCGGCGATGGCCAGGCAGCCGCGCACCCCGGGGCTGTGCAGATCGAAGTCGACCAGGCAATGGAGCGCCAATGCGAGCAGGCCCAAGCGCCACGCCCAGCTCGGCGGCAGCGGCAGGCGCTCGCCTGCCAGCAGGGCGCCGGCGCCAAGCGCAGACACCAGCAGCATCCAGGTCAGCCAGCCGCTGTCGCTGCGCCCCCCAGGCCACCAGTCGAGGTTGCTGCTGAGCATGCCCAGGGCGCCGAACAGCAGCAGCGCCGGCAGCAGTGCCAGCGCCGCCACCGGGGCGCGCGCGCTTGGCGCCGCGGCGGCGCCCGCGGCGAGCGCTGGCGCGCCGCCGCCAGCGACCGCCAGTCGCACCAGCAGGGCCATGAGCGCCACGGCGGCAAACAGGCCGCCGTCGCACCACGCCTCGAGCAGTTCATTGTGCACGTAGCGCGTGGGCTCGGCCCACAGCGGCATGGCCTGTGCGCTGGCGGCGGCGAAGCCGCCCAGGCCATGTCCTAGCACCGGTGCCTCGCCGATCAGGGCGGTGGCGCCCTGCCAGTAGCCCAGGCGCACCTGCGCGCTCAACGCCAGGCCGTCGCGCAGCGCCGGCAGCGCGAGGCCGACGGCGAGGGCGAGCAGCAGGGCGCCCGCCGGCAGCAGGCGCCGCCAGCCGTGCAGGCGCAGGGTCATAACCAGCGCGAGCGCGCCGGCGAGCGCGAGGTAGGCGCCCTTGGAGCCGGTCATCAGCAGGGCGGCGCCGGCGAGCAGCGCGATCAGCGCGCCGATGGCGCGCGCGGGAGCATTGGCGCCAACGCCGCCCGCGCCGCGTGCCACGAGCGCGCCCAGCAGCGGCGGCAGGGTCAGCACCAGGTAGGCGGCGAAGGTGTTGGCGAGGGTGAAGGTGGCGAACACGCCGCCAAACTGCAGACGCTCGGCGAGGTCGCGGTGGTTGGTCTCGACCCGCAGCAGCCCGGGGTCGCCGTGCGCCAGGGCCGCGCGCATGGCCGGCAGCACCCACGCGTACTGCGCGACCGCCACCACCCCGAGCAGACCCAGCCCGGCGAGCGTTGCCGCCCACGCCAGGCGCTCCCGTCCGGGCAGCACCTGCATGAGGTAGGCGGCGAGGGCGAGGTCGCCTATGAGCATGCCGAGGGTGCCCCAGGCGGCGGCGGGGTCTTGGGCGCGCAGGGCGGCGGGAGTCAGCGCGAGCAGCAGCGCGCCGGCGAGTACGCCGCCGGGGTTCCAGCGCCAGCCGCCGGGCCTGCCGCCCCAGCCCGCGATCGCCACCAGGGTGAGGGAGCCGGCAGTGAGCACGAGGTAGGCCATGCTGTCCCACGAGCTGGCGTCGCCGCTCCACACCAGCGGCCGCAGCACGATGAGGGCGGCGAGGAGCGCATCGTGCACGCGCTCAATGCCGCGTCGCGGTGCCGCCTCAGTCATGGCCGTCGCGCGCGGTCTCGAGGAACACCACCACCACGAAGATGGCGAGCGACTGCGCGATCACCACCGCTCCGGTGAGCAGGCTCTCGCTGCGCAGCTGGAGTGCGCCGGCGGCGAGTGCGGCCTGCAGCACGATGGCGGTGAGCAGGCTGCGCCGCGGGGTCAGCCCGAGGCGGCGCAGGCGGTGGCTGATGTGGTTGCGGTCGCCCTGCATGATCGGACGGTGGCTGGCCAGGCGCTTGACCACCACCGTCGCGGTGTCGAACAGCGGCAGCGCGGTGATCAGCAGCGGCGAGAGCACGCTGAGCGGGCTGCCGCTGACGCCGCTCGGCCAGAAGGTCACCGACAGGGTGCCGGCGCCGATCAGGAAGCCGAGCGGGAGCGAACCGGCGTCGCCCATGTAGATGCGCGCGGGCGGCAGGTTCCACACCAGGAAGCCGACCAGGGCGGCGGCGAGCATCAGGCTCCAGCGCGCGAATTCGAGGTCGCCCGACATGATGCCGCCGCTGAACAGCACCAGCGCGCTCACCATCGCCACGCTGGCGCACAGGCCGTCGGCGTGGTCGAGCAGGTTGTAGGCGTTGGAGACCAGCACCAGCCAGGCCCAGGCCCCGACATGGTGCAGCGGCGGCCAGCCGCGCAGCGATTCGATGCCCAGCCCGGCGGTGGGCACCACCAGGGCGGCGATCAGCGCCTGGCAGAGCAGCTTGATGCGCGGGCCGAGCGGGTGGAGGTCGTCATAGAACCCGACCGCGAGCAGCGCGAGGGCGCCGAGGTAGACCGGCACCATGCTGCCGTGCTTGGGGCTGCTGGCATCCACAGCGAGGTCGGAGAGCGGGTGCATGAGCGCCACGCAGGCCAAGCCGAGGGCCACCGCCACCGCCATCGCCAGGCCGCCGCCATAGGGCACCGCGGCGGCCTGCTGCTTGTGGCCTTCCGCGCCCGGGCGGTCGAGGAAGGACAGCCGCCTGGCCAGCGCGAAGGCGAGGCGGGTGGCGAGCAGGCTGGCCGCGAGGGTGACGGCGGAGGGGACGAGCAGCTCCTCGAGCATTGGGGGCATGATGCACCCGCGCCCGGTAATGCCAGCCGGCGGCCAGCGCGGTCGCTACCCCGCCCCTCGATTTCCCGCCCCCAGCGCCCACGCTGCGCGCACCGCCGCCCATCGGCGCCGGCCCCGGAGGTCCCATGCCGCGCGCGCGCATCATCGCCATCGGCGACGAACTCACCCTCGGGCGCACCGTCGACAGCAATTCCGCGCACATCGCGCGCGTGCTCAGCGACCGTGGGTTGACGGTGGCATCCATCCAGGTGGTGGGCGATGGCGAGGCGGGCATCGTCGCCGCGCTGCGCGCCGCGGCCAAGGACGTCGCCCTGGTGGTGGTCAGCGGCGGCCTCGGCCCCACCGACGACGACCGCACCCGCCATGCGCTGGCGGCGGCGCTCGGGGTGCCGCTGACCGAAAGTGCGCGCGCGTGGGCGGCGGTGCGGCGCTGGTACGCCCGCCAGCGCCCCGGCATCGACATCCCGGAGAGCAACCACCGCCAGGCCCTGCTGCCGAAGGGCGCGCGCCTGCTCGCGAACGACCGCGGCACCGCCCCGGGCATGCTCGCCCGCCTCGCCGGCTGCCCGGTCGCCTGCCTGCCCGGGGTGCCGCACGAGATGGCGGCGATGCTCGAGCGCCTGGCGCGGCGGCTGCGCATCCTGGTGCCCGGCCTGCGTCCGCCGGTGATCAAGGAGATCCACCTCGCCGGCATCGGCGAATCGCTGGCGCAGAGCCGCATCGGCGGGCTGCTCAGCGAGCACGCTCCCCAGGTCGGCATCACCGTCAGCGAGCTCGGCTACCTCTCCCTGCGCCTGGTCGGCAGCCGCCAGCAGGTGCAGCGGCGGGGAGCCCAGCTGCGCCGCCGCTTGGCCGGCCATGTGCTGCCTGCCGCCGGCATCGCCGCCAGCCTGGTCGCCCTCCTTACGCGCCGCGGCTGGAGCATCACCGCCGCCGAGAGCGTGAGCTGCGGTCAGGTCGCGGTCCAGCTCGGTGCCATCCCCGGCGCATCAGAGGTCCTGCGCCAGGCGCTGGTCGCCTACCATGCTGCGGCCAAGCGCCGCATCCTCGGGGTGCCGGCGCGCGTGCTGCGCCGCGCCGGGGTGGTCAGCGAAGCGGTCGCGGCGCACATGGCCGAGGGCGCGCGCCGCTGGGCCGGTGCCGACCTCGCGCTCAGCACCACCGGCATCGCCGGGCCGGGCGGCGGCAGCCCAGCGCGACCGCTCGGCACGGTGTGCTACGCGGTGGCAGACCGCCACG
>JAYVMM010000609.1:0-3105 GCA_043758975.1 Planctomycetota bacterium
GATGGTCAGCCGCCCACTGGCAGTGAGCAGGTAGGTCTCGCCGCGGTCGGCGACGCGCAAGGTCACCGCCAGCTGGCTGGCGATGTCCTCGGCGGCGGCGCCCACATCGCTGCGCTCGTCGCGCGGGGTAAGCATGAGCGCGCGCAGGCTTTCACCGGCGCCCAGGCGCTCGAGCAGCCCATCGCGCACCACCGCGATTGAGCCCGCTCCGAGATGGAGGGGGATGCCAGCCTCGAGCTGGGCGACGTGCTCCAGGCCCCGGGCCAGGCGGTCAGCGCCCTCCTGGGACTGGTCGAAGGAGGCCAGCGCCAGGGGCGTCGGCGGCTCGCCGCCGATCAGGCGGGCCTCGCTGAGCAGGCGCTCGTCGATCACGCCCGCGCGCAGCTGGCAGCCGCGGAAGAGCAGGGTGGCGCCCGGCTTGACGCCGATGCGGCGCAGCACCTCGGCTGGCAGGAACAGCCACTCCTCTTCCGGTGCACCCGCCGTAGGCTCGGGCGGCAGGCCATGCGGCGCATCGCCGCCAAGCGGCCCGCGCACCAGCGCGCGTGCGATGCCCATGGGGTCGTCGCGCGGGCAGCCGAGCACGCCGGAGACGAAGCTTGAGCCGCCGGCGGCGGCGAGCGGGAAGCGTGGCGTAGTGGGCGAGGCCTGCAGCCAGCGCAGCGGGGTGACCTGGAAGCGCCCGCCCCACTGGCTCTCGAGCTCAGCGCGCGCCGCCTCGCCGAGCGTCGACCAGCCGTTGAAGCGCAGCAGGATGCCGGGGCGCGCGGCGACCTCGTCCAAGGCGATGCGCTGGGTCGCCCCCGCCGGATTGAAGCTGGTGAAGGTGAGCAGGATGAAGGTCATCAGCACCACGGTGACGCCGGTGAGCAGGGTGCGCAGCGGGCGCCGGCGCATGTTGCTGATGCCCAGCTCCAAGGTCGCAACCAGGGTGCCCAGGCGACTGACGTCGACCCGATGCATGCCCATGCCGGCCATGCGCAGACTCTCCATCTCGTGCTCGAAGCGCGCCGACAGCAGGCTGATGGTCCACGCGCTCAGCGCCAGGATGAGGAAGGCGAGGAAGATGATCATCGGCGTGGTGGCGAGCGAGAAAGCGGGGTGGAAGAGGTAGAAGAACAGGAAGGTGATGGTGAAGATGCCGCTGAAGCCGAGGGCGCGGCGGGCCACCGTGGTGCCGGCGAGGAAGAGGCGCTCACCGATGGCAGCGAAGGGGATGGCGAAGGCGAGCAACACCACCAGGCCGTAGACCACGTCGTTGGCGGTGCTCAGCAGGTTGGGGTAGACCCGGCTGCTGTAGGCCCAGGCGGCCTGGGCGGCGCCGCTCGCCCCGGCGTAGTCGCGCGCCGCCAGCGCCGCGCGCGCCTGCTCCAGGCTGCGTTCGGCGTAGGAATGCAGGGTGACCAGGCTGTCAGAGGTGATGCCGTTGCGGCGCAGCAGGGCGAGGCGCTGGTCGTCCAGCCGCCACATGTCCTCGGCAGCATCGAGCGCGGTCAGACGCGAGAGCAGCCCGGTCGGACGCCCGAGGAAGGCGCCATCGTGCGCTCCGGGCGCGCCGAGCAGGACCATGCGGTTGCCGATGCGTCCTTCCGCTGCCGCCACCATCACCGGCGCCCCGGCCTCGGTGAACAGCGCGAGTTGTCCGTTGGCGACCTCGATATGGGCGAAGCTGGGCTGCGCGTTGCGCGTCGGCGAGAGCACCGTCACCGAGGGCAGCGGCAGCAGCAGGCGCGGATCGAAGACGTTGTAGAGCGCGCTCGGGGTGGCGCGGAAGACCAGGGCGAGGAGATCGCGCACCTGCCAGTTGACCGAGAGCTGGAGGTCACGGCTGGTCGCCTGCAGTCCGTCGCTGGCGAGCGCATCGAGGATCGCGCCCTGCTCGTCGAAGCCGTAGACCTGCACCGCCAGACCGCTGTTGAAGCCGGGCATGTTGCTGGGCAGGAACTGCACCAGGGTCTCGCCACCGAGGTCGCCCCACCAGGTCTCCCACGCGCGCACGTCGCCGACATAGCCCCCGGGTGGGCCGAGCGCCACCGCCGAGAAGGGGAAGGGGAAGGGGCGCCGCCCGCTCATCGAGCCATTGGCGCGGGTCTCGACGCGGATCCAGCGGTCGTTGAAGCTGATGTTGCGCCCGCGCCGGTCGGCGATGTCGGGGCAGTCGAGGTAGGCGCGCAGCAGCGGCAGGAGGCCGGCGCTCTGGGCGAGGAAGTTGCCGCGCTCGAACGCCGCCGCGGTGTCCTGCGGGCTGCCGAGCTTGGCGCGCACATCATTGGTGGTGCTGAGGGTCACCGCCGGCAACAGCGCGCCGGCCACCCCGCTCTCGTGCAGGTAGTCGGCAGGCCAATAGGCGCCGGCCTCGGCGGGCAGCTGGTGCGGCGCGGGATCATAGGCCGAAGCGCGCGCCGCCGCCCCGGTGAGCTCGCCGGCGAGCTTGAGCAGGGCCTTGTGCATCCAGCCGAGGTCATGCTCCCAAGTGACCAGGAAGCCGCCGCTGACCGAGGAGAAGGTCCGCCCGCCATCGCTGAGATCGAGCGCCACGAGATGGATGAGGTTGAGGCGCTCGACCGCCGCCCGCGCCGCCGCTAATGAGCTGATATCCTCGACCCGCTCGTCAACCACCTCGCGGTGGTGGGCGAGCAGGCGGCGCGCGATGGGTAGGATCTCGCCGACCTTGCGCTCCTCTTCACGGTCGAGTTCCTTGTCGTTGTCGAGGCGCTGCTGGAGGTCGCGCCAGGCCTGGCCGTCGGCTTCGTCGGTGCGGATCATGCGTGCCAAGGGCTCGATCTCCGCGGCGGGCATGCCGCGCGCGCGTCCCTCGGCCAGGCGCGTGCGCTCGCCTTCGAGTCTCTCGAGGCGCTGATCGGCGATGCCGCCGGCGGCGACGGCGAGGGTCTCCTCGAGCAGCATGCGGGTCAGGGTCAGGCGCGGCTGGTCGTCGCGCTCCTCCTCGCTCAGCGGCGTGAGGTCGCTGGCGACCAGGCGCTCGAGCGCCTCCTTGAGCCAGGCCACCGTCACCGGCCTGCCCCCGTGCGGACGGGCCAGCGCCTCGGCTACCAGTCCGGCGCGAGCGGCCGCGGCGAGCGCGCGGTCGCGCTGGCGCACCAC
>JAYVMM010000610.1:0-5387 GCA_043758975.1 Planctomycetota bacterium
TGTGAATGACATGGCAACCTGCGCGTCCAACCCATGCGGCTAACCGGGACAGCAACGCGCCATATTGGCCGGAATGGGGTCTGGCATAATTTTGATAAACCGCCGTATATTTACGAATAAAACGCACCCAGCAAAACAACTTCTTGTTTTTAATGCGAACTCTCTTCCCTTCAGGGACTAATCGATGGCCTTGCCGACTTCGGTGGCGGCGTAGCCATCGAGGATGAACAATAGCACTCCGGCCTTATCGGCGGCGGTGCCGATCAGGCGCAGGCCGGGAACGCCGGTGAGCAGGCGCGTGCCATAGACCAGGAGCTGATACTCGTAGGCGGCGATGGCGGGCATGCCCAGGGCGGTGACGAAATCGATCACGGCGCCCAGGCCCACCGCATCGGCGATGTTGCCGGTGCCAGCCTAATTCCTAGTAGCCACATGTGAATTAGGGTATATTACTGGAACCCGCAGTGCACGTGCTGCGCAGCATCGCGATCAGGAGGACCCCCCATGTCTGTCGTCGCCCATCCGAATTACCAAAGCACCTAGTCGCCGTCGGAAGCCGAAGTCCTTCGCCAATTGCGCTCGCTGCGATTCGGCCAAGGCACCGCCATGGTCCATTACGGCCGCATAGTCCAGATCGACCGCGACGAGCGCTTGCGCCTCACGCAACGCAAGGATCAGACCAGAGACCCCTAATCTTCGCCACACCATCCGAGCAGACCACTGCAGGAACCTATCAACCCATCCTCTCCAGATCCCGCCTGCCGGACCACCGGAAGCAGGACCATCTAGGCTACCCCACAATGCACCATTTCCGCTCACCAACCCTGGCCGTCCTGTTTACTCCGGTCTTCGCGATCGCCGGCAGTCCGGCACTCTTCGCAGCCGATGGCGATGCACCGGCCAGCATGGATGCCCACCTCAAGGCTCTGGATCAGGAGGTCCAGGACCTGAAGAAGAAGCTCGCCGCGCGGGGCGAAGGGACGGCCAAGCCGGCAGCCAGCCAGACCGAAAACGTCCAGGCGCCCTTGGCCGTGGTGCGCGCGGATTCCGCCCATGGATTCCTGATCGAATCGGCTGATGGCAGCAACCGCTTGCGGGTCGGCGGGTACTTCGACTTCGACTTCCGCTATTTCGCCGATGATGAGCGGTACCTCAACGCCTACAACGCCTCCGGCGGAGCGGCCAATACCTTCCTCATCCGCCGTGCCCGTCCGGAACTGTCTGCGACAGTCGGCAACATCTTCGACTTCCGCTTTCTCGCAGACTTCGCCCCCGCCCAGTCGGCCTACACCAATAACTACGTCCAAGGCCCCGTCCTGTACGATGCCTATGTGGCGGCCCGCATCGATCCGGCCTTCGCGATCACCGCTGGTCAATTCAAAAGCCCGGTCGGCCTCGAGTACCTCAAGTACACGCCTTACGATTCGTTCGTTGAACTGGGCTTGCCGTCGCAGCTGGTGCCCGGACGCGATGAAGGCCTGCAGGTGAGCGGAAAGGTTCTAGGCGGCATCCTGTTTTATCAGATCGGCGTCTTCAACGGCGGCATCGATGGCGCAGCGAATGTCTACAATGATGAGAATTCGGGCAAAGATGGCGAAGGCCGCATCCTGATTGCGCCCTTCGCCACGGGTGGCGTCGAGTGGCTGGCCGATCTCAATGTCGGCGTTTCCGCAACGTACGGCAAGGAGACCGGCTCGGCTGCTGGCTTGACCATTGCTTCGCCGAACGGGTTTCCGGCAGTCGCCAACACCACCAGCGCCTTGCCAACCTTCAAGACCACCAGCCAGCTGACCTTCTTCCAGTACAACACCGGCGTCTTCGCGAATGGTGAGCATATCCGCTATTCGCCGCAGCTCTACTGGGCAGTCGGTCCGTTCTCCACCCTCGACGAGTATGTGGTCTCGAAGCAGCGCATCGGCGGCATCGGCGTCACCCAGCCCTATGTCACCAACAAGGCCTATCAGATATCGGTCGGCTGGGTGGTCACCGGCGAGAATGCATCGTACAACGGCATCACTCCCGCCGCGGACGTGAACAAGGGCGGGCCTGGTGCTTGGGAACTGGTAGCCCGCGTCAATCATCTCGCCATCGGCAGCGATGCCTTCACCCCAGGCGCTGGCGGCGCGACCGATGCGAACATCACCCAATCGGCCCGCGAAGCGACCGTGCTCGGCGTTGGGTTGAACTGGTTGCTCAACAAGAACGTCGAGATCCAGCTCGACTATGAGCACACCGAGTTCAAGGGCGGTGGCGGAGGTACCGCCGACAAGCCCTTCGATCGCCTCAACGAAAACCTGCTCGTTTTACGTCTCCAGCTGGTCTACTGAGTCGATCGACCTCTATGACGGTGCAGGGTGGTCGCGGGGGCAAACCCCGAACCTTCTGCGAGCGGCCCAGGCCGCGAACCGTCCTGCACCCGGCTGTTCGTCTGTCGTGTAGTCGTCTTCCCGGTTGCCGGATACCGTAGGCGAGACGGTCTATTTCGGCTTCCCGCAAATCCAGATCTACCCCACGCCTCCGAATCCGGCGCCGCCGGCGAGTCTGCCGGCGTGAGCCCGCCCGGCGGCCCAGGCAGTGCACGCCGAGCTGCCGGGCACCTCCGGCGATTCTCGGCTTGAGCTGGGCCAGGCGACCGCCTGAATCAAGGCATGCCCAGCGATGCTGCCCCTCCGCCCGCCGCGCCCGCCACCGGCCAGGATGCCGGTCCCTTGGCGCTCCTGCGCTCCCCCGCCTACCGCTGGTACCTGGTGGCGATGATCGCGGCACTGTTGGCGAATGAATTCCAGACCGTCGCGATCTGGCTTCAATTGTACGAATCGACCGGCGATCCGCTCTCCCTCGGCCTCATCGGCCTCGCTGGGCTGATCCCGTTCGCCTCAACCGTGCTGGTCGCCGGGCATGTCGCCGACGCCTATGATCGCCGCACAGTGACGCTGTGGGCGCTGACCGCCCTGATCCTGTGCACCGGCACCCTGGCAGCGCTGTCCTACGCCGGCGTGGTGCGCAGCCATGTGTGGACCATCTATGGAGTAGTCGCGGCTTCCGCCATCGCCCGCAGCTTCCTCAGTCCGGCGCGTGGCGCCCTCGGTGCCGAGCTGGTGCCGCCGGCCATGCTCGAGCAGGGGGCCCGCCTGCGGGCGACCGTCTTCCAGCTGGGCATGGGCATCGGGCGCGGCCTGAGCGGGTTCATCTACATCCTGGGCGCCGCCTTCGGCCTGATCGCCACCTTCAGCTATGCGGTGGCGACCGCCCTGCTCATCGCCTCGCTGTGCGCCACCCTCGCCATTCGCCGACCGCCGCGGAAGGCGGTGCGGCGCGAGGAGCCGATGCTCGTCACCCTGACCGGCGGAGTGCGCTACGTGTTCGGCAGCAGCGTCCTCTTCGGCGCCATGCTGCTCGATCTGCTCGGCGTGCTCTTCGGCGATGCCATCATCCTGCTGCCCTTCTTCGCCGACCGCATCCTGCATGTCGGTCCGGTGGGACTCGGCCTGCTGCGCGCCGCCCCGACCGCCGGCGCCACGCTTATGGCGCTCATCATGGCGCGCCGGCCTGCCTTCGCCCATGCCGGACGCACCCTCCTGCTCGCCGTCGCCGCCTTCGGCATCGCCCAGTCCTGCTTCGCGCTCTCGACCTGGTACGCCGCCGCTGCCTTCTTTCTGTTCTGCTCGGGCGCCCTCGATTTCATCAGCGTCATGGTGCGCAGCGCGATGGTCCAGGTTATGACGCCCGCCCACCTCCTGGGACGCGTCACCGCCGTGGGGCAGATCTTCATTTGGTCCTCCAACGAACTGGGGGCCGTCGAGGCAGGTGCCGCTGCCCGCCTCCTGGGCCTGGTGCCCTCGGTGGTGGTCGGCGGCCTGCTGACGGTCGCCGTGACCGCCGTGACCGCCTGGCTCAATCCGTCGCTGCGCCGCATGACGCGCATCGTCCCGCCAGCGAGTGGTCATGCGCTGGCGGCAACAAGCCCTGCCTCCGCCCAGGGTAGCGCTGACCCGCTGCCGTAGCTCGCTGGTTGACCTACGCAAACCGCTGACCGGCGCAGCGTGGGCTCGCGGGGTTCTCCTAGGTGCTCGCGCGTCGCCCGCGCGCGGGGCGGTTGGCCGCCACCGCGGCCCGGATGAGCGCCTTGAAGGCGGTCACCGCGAGGTGCTCTCACTCGCGCAGATCGATCGCGCGCCGGGTGCCCCCGTCCAGGCTGGCATTGAAGAGGCCCGTCGGGTCGGCGAGGGCGGCGCCGCGGAAGAAGGTAAGCTTCACCACCTGCTTGTAGGTCTCGCCGGTACACACGATGCCGTCATGCTCCCACACCGGGGTCCCTCGCCATTTCCATGACTCCTGGATGTCCGGTTCGGCCTGATGGATGAGCTGGCGCACGCGGGCGAGGGTATCCCCCCGCCAGTCGCCCATCTCCTCGATCCGCCTGGTGATGTGCGCGGCGGCGTCGCTGCCGGCCTGATCCTTCTTCGTTGCCATAGTTTCTCCACGGTTTGCGCAGCACGCCGATGCGCCCCGCGGTGGCTCTCCTGGCAGGGGCCGCCGCCTCATCGGTGTCTGAGGCCACTACCACGGTCGGTACAACGCCGTCAAGCACCGACCCTGGTCGCGCCTGCTTACGCAGGTGCCCGCTGCCGCGCTCCGCGACGAGGCGTGCAACAGGACGGGACAATCATCGGTTGCTCGCCGCACACCATCACCGCGGTTGGTCGAGGGCCTGCGCCTGGAGGAAGGCCCGGGGCAAAGGGGTCTGTTCTAAGGTTTCCACTACGATGGCGATAAGCGCATCGAGATCTGCTGCCGGCACCTCGGGAAATACCCGTCGTCTGGCCTCCGGAGTCACGGTGCCTTCTGAGAAGCAGAGCTGCAGCAATGCCCGCTCCTGCTCGTCGGGAAGCCGGCGGATGAGGCGGGCCCGGAGCAGCGCGCGATCATATGTCTGGATATAGACGAGCTCGCTCTGGACGTCGCGTTCGATGGATTCCTCGATCTTCTCATAGAGGAACTCCGCATGCGCCGTGAGATCAGGATGGCGATACAGATCGATGGTCTGATTCGTGATGGCGATGGTGCCGAAACGCTGGTTCTGGACATAGTCGACGAAGGGCATGATCGTTGAAGACCAGCCCCCAAGGGTGGCGAGATACCCGTCGCGGTCGCGCAGGATCGCCGGCGATACCGGCACGATGAACGTGGGCGGCGCGAAGCTCCGGCGCGCGAAGATCTGCTGCACCAGATAGCGATGCGTACGGCCATTCCCATCGGCGAATGGGTGGATGTACACGAAAGCGAAACCGACCAGCGCGGCATGGACGACCGGATCGATGGTCATCGCGTCGCGCAGCACCTCTCCGCGCCCTGCGCCGCCATTCATGGCGGCGATGTCGGCCGCG
>JAYVMM010000611.1:0-3443 GCA_043758975.1 Planctomycetota bacterium
GCAGGTGCTCGCCGGCAGCTCGCCCGAGCGGACGATGCCGCGCGGCGCCGCTAGAACCCGGCAGCAAGCCGCACGGCACTGAGGGACGTCGCCAGGTACCCGAGCGTTTCACGCGGCCAGCGCTCGATTTAGGTCAACGAAGCGCGCTTCTTGCATGAATCATTTGTCCCACAAGCTCCCCAGTACCGTTAAGTGACCGCCTGACCCCCCTTACCATCGAGGTCCCGTCGCATGACCACCCCGCGCCTGCTCTCCGCCTGCCTCGCCGCCGTCGCCGCCGTCGCCGCCCTGCCCCTGTACGCCGGCGACAGCCAGCCGCTCACCGACGAGCAGATCCTCAAGCGCGTGACCTACCCGACTGGCGAGTTTACCGCCACCGTCTTCGCCTCGCCGCCCAACGTCTCCTACCCGATCTTCCTCAGCGCCCAGCCCGACGGCACGCTGTTCATCGGCTGCGACGAGAACGGTTCGCTCGACCGCAAGCCGATGCGCGGGCACGTGATCATGGCCACCGACAGCAAGCACACCGGCAAGGCCGACACCTTCTCCACCTTCGCCACCATGGACAGCCCGCGCGGGGTGGCCTGGGACCCGAGCTCGCGCACGCTCTACGTCATGCATCCGCCCAACCTCACCGCCTACCATGACGACAAGGGTACCGGGGTCGCCGACCGCAGCGAGGACATCGTCACCGGGCTGGGCTTCGGCCTCGACTTCCGCGGTGCCGACCACACCACCAACGGCATCCGCTTCGGCATCGACGGCTGGATCTACGTCGCGGTCGGCGACTACGGCGCGGTCAAGGCCACCGGCAAGGACGGGCGCTCGATCGCCATGCGCGGCGGCGGCATCGTGCGCGTGCGCCCCGACGGCTCCGGCCTCGAGCGCGTGGTGTGGGGCACGCGCAACATCCTCTCGGTGTCGCTCAGCCCGCTGATGGAGATCCTCACCCGCGACAACACCAACGACGGCGACGACTGGAACGACCGCCTCAGCCACAACCCCTTCGGCGCGCAAATGGGCTATCCCATCCTGTTCCGCAACTTCCCCGAAGAGATCATCCCGACCATGATCGACTACGGCGGCGGTTCGCCGGTGGGCTCGATTTTCGTCGACGAGCCGCAGCTGCCCAAGGAGTGGGCCTACGGCTTCTTCAGCGTCGAGTGGGGCCGCAATGAGATCGACCTCCATCCGCTGACCCCAGTCGGCGCGACCTTCAAAGCCGACATCAAGCAGTTCATGAAGATGAACCGCGCCACCGACCTCGAGGTCGACGGCCAGGGCAACTTCTACGCTGCCAGCCTCGACGGCATGACCTTCACCTTTAACGGCCCCAACGTCGGCTATGTGGTCAAGCTCACGCCCAAGGCGGCCAAGCCGGCGCCCCTGCCCGAGTTCAAGAAGCTGAGCGAGGCCGAACTGGTCGCGCTCATCGCTTCCCCCAGCGCGGTCTGGCGGCAGGCGGCCCAGCACGAGCTGTGGGTGCGCGGGCCCAAGCCCGGAGTGGTCGAGGGACTGGGCAAGATCATCACCGGCAAGGACAGCCTGGCGGCGCGCGTCGCCGCCATGTTCACCCTCGCCCAGCTCACCCACGAGCAGGCCATCCCGCTGCTGCAGGCCCAGCTGAAGAGCGACGAACTGCGCGAATACGCCCTGCGCGTGCTCTACGACGACCAGCGCATCGCCGACAAGGTGCCCAAGGAGGCCTTCACCGAAGCGCTCGCGGACAAGAACCCGCGCGTGCGCGTGCAGGCCGAAACCGGGCTCTGGCACCTCGGCAAGCTCGACGCCGCGCAGCAGCTGCTGCCGCTGACCGCGGACGCCGATTACACCGTCGCGCACATGGCCTGGCGCAGCCTGGGCCTGCTCAACGCGTCGCAGGCCTGCCTGCTCGCGCTCGACTCCTCCGACGCCAAGGTCCACCCCGGTGCGCTGCGCGCACTTCAGCTGATGTACGAGCCGGCCGTGGTTGACGGGCTGCTCAAGCGCCTGACGACCGCCTCTGGCGAGCTCAAGCAGGGCATCTTCAAGGCGCTGTGCCGGCTCAACTTCCAGGAGACCCCCTACACTGATCCCAAGATGTGGTGGGGCACCCGCCCGGACACCAGTGGGCCGATCTACAAACCCATGCCGTGGGAGCAGAGCGAGAAGATCCAGGCCGCGCTCAAGCACGAGCTGGAGGCGGCGCAGGGCGACGAGGCCAAGGGCTTCGTCATCGCCCTGATGCGCCACAAACTCACCTTCCCCGGGCTCAACGAGCTGATGATCGCCAAGGCCGGCAAGGACACCGCCTCGCGCCTCGACGTCATCCAATCGCTGCTCTCCGACAAGGCGCCCACCCCGGACGACATCCTCAATGCCCTGAGCGGGATCGCCACTTCGACCACCGAGAAGCCGGAGATGCGCGCGCGCGCCTTCCGCCTGCTCGCGCAGGTGCTCGAGAAGCACGGCAACAAGGTGGCCGAGACCTACCTCGCGCTGGCTGGCAGCGAGCCGCCGCAGGGCGCGCTCCTGCCGGTATGGGAGGAGTTCACCCGCGATGCGCGCCTGGCGCGGATGAACGGCCTGTTCAAGGACTGGGCCAAGGACAAGGATCCGGCCAAGCGCCTGCTCGGGGCGACTGTACTGGTCAACATCGTCACCAGCACGGTGATCAGCGACAAGAAGCAGAAGAACGACGCCGAGCGCGGAATCTCCGCGCTGTGGGACAAGCCAGAGCCGGTGCAGACCCTGCTCGGGGTGATCGCCAAGGTGCACGCCACCTACTTCGGCGACAAGGTGCGCGAGCTGCTCAGCAACCCCGACGCCAAGGTGGTCGAGGCGGCCCAGCGCACCCTGGTCAAGCTCGGCTTCGGCAAGGACGGCAAGCCGGTCGGGCGCATCATCGCCGACATGACCTATGATGACCTGGTCAAGTTCGTGCTCGCCAACAAGGGCGATCCGGTGCGCGGGCAAGAGGTCTTCACCCAGCAGAGCTGCGTGGTCTGCCACACCCTCTCCGACAAGGAGCCGCCCAAGGGCCCCATGCTCGCCGGCATCGGCCAGCGCTACAAGCGCGACGAGCTGGCTGAATCGATCCTCAAGCCGAGCGCGAAGATCGCGCAGGGCTTCGAGTCGCAGTGGTTCCGCATGAAGAACACCGAGACCGTCGAAGGCTTCGTGGTCAAGGAGGGCGGCGACTCGGTGGAGATCCGCAACATCGTCGGCGTCACCACCATCATCGAGAAGGCCAACATCACCGAACGCCAGAAGCGCGACAAGTCGATCATGCCCGAAGGCCTGGTCGCCAACCTGCCGCCCGAGGACCTCGCCGCGCTGATCGCCTTCCTGGAATCGACCAAGGGCAACTGAAAGCCCGCCACTTCATCCACCCTACCAACCACACAAGGACCTCCATGCTCAAGCCCCTCTGCACCCTGTTCCTCGCCGCCGCCGTCACCAGC
>JAYVMM010000612.1:0-1503 GCA_043758975.1 Planctomycetota bacterium
CGATGGATGAGCCGCTCCAGGAATAATTGGCCATTGGGGCCGACCTCCCAGAGGCATTGCCGCTGGAAGCTGTTCCGCTTCCGCTCCCCATGCACGACTCCCAGCATTTCGCGGCGGTGCTCCGGCAGACGCTGCGGGAGGTCGCACCAGTCGATGCGCCGATGGGTGCAGCGCTTGCCTGAGATGACGATCTCCACCGTATCGGCCCGCAGAAGCGCAATGGCGGGCGCTCCGACCTTGGTCGGGTCGACCGAATAGCTGGTGCCCATGACGTGGATCATCCCCGTCGGCAGGACAGTCAGGGGGATCCGCAGGGCAAAGGCTGCTGGCGTAAATGGCAGCGTACGATCGCCAAGGACAGCACGCTCATGCTCCAAACGAACGGCGGGGATCACGCCGGTGGCATCGCTGGGTCGACGCTGGTTCACCTCCTCCAGCCACTGAGTGCGCTGACTGGTCATGTCGGCCACATCGAGGAAATTCCGCTGCGCCAGGAAGCTGTTCTTGAACCAACCTACGCCGCGTTCCACGGAGCCCTTCTGCTGGGGCTGGTGCGGGGTGCAGAGCAGCACCGCGGCATTGAGTTCGGCAGCCAGACCAGCCAGGTATGGATGTATGACGATCGGGTCGCCGATCTTAGAAGTCCTGACCGTCTTGGGATTATCGAACACCCAGATCAGCGGCACACAGCCCCAGACAAAGAGGCACTCTACCACGGCGCGCACCAGGGTTTCCGCCTTCTGATCGGGAACGACGACGACGTGGACATGCCGGCTGAATTTCAGTCGGCCAACAAACACGATGACCTTCCGGCGTTTGCCGTCGGAGTAGGTCATCCATCGCTCGCCAAAGTCAAACTGCGCATATTCCCCAGCAACGCCTTCGAATCGAACGATCGGCTCCGCGCCGAGACCATTTGGCTTGCGTATGGATTTCACCAGTTCGTAGAATGCGGTCTTCTCTCCCTTGTACCCCCAGAGATCACGCGCACGGCGGAGCAGCTCAGAGGTCAGGAGATGCGCCTCAGTCTCGAGGGTGGTCGCCACCTGTTCGCGGAAAGCCTCGGCGACGCTCGGACGGCCGGGGCCCGATGCCGACGTCGTCCGCAGGTCGGCTGACAGTTCCAGGAGGCTGGGAGCAGGCTCTGTGAGGATGCGGCGCACCGATCGGACGGAGACCGGTTGCTCGGGGTGGAGGGAGGAGACAGCGGCGGCGATCTCGGCGTGGGTACGCGCGAGGGCTGCCTGGTGGTGGATGGCCAAACGGCTCATGGTTCTGATCACTTTCCGGTTCCCGGGGGTGGTGTAACCACCCTAGCAGACTGGGATTCCCGGATGGGGCCCGCTGGGTGGGCACCGGCCAGAATAAACGGAAACTAAGCGGCCAGATTAAACGGAAGCCAGAAAGCATTCTCCGCTTCCCGATTTCTTTATTGGTGCCCATGCCTCGGTTGCCGGATACTGCTTGATGACACGCGATGCGGCGCGCTATCGCACGTATTTC
>JAYVMM010000613.1:0-3743 GCA_043758975.1 Planctomycetota bacterium
GCCGCCGGCTGGACTTGCCTGGCCGCCAGGGTTACAGTGCGTGCGCCGCCACACCACCGGACCTAGCCGTGCCTCAGCCCCTGCCCGCCGTGCGCCAGGAACCAGCCGGCGCGCGCCGCCTACCCGGTCGCCCGCGATGAGCGCCGACGACGAACAGGTCGAGAGCCGCCTCGCGCACGCGCTGGCCATGCTGCGCCACGCCGAAGAGGCATTCCTCGACGATCTCGTGCAGACCTGCCGGGGCGACCCCGCCTTCAGCTCGGCCTTCCGCCGCTGGGAGGAGCGGCTGACCCTGCTCAAGCTCCAGCTCCACCGCATGGAGCACCGCCTACAGCACTTCCTGCATGCCGCCGGCGACAACGCCCCCGACCTCGACCTGCCGCCGGCGCCAGGCCTCGACCGCCGCGTCATCGCGCGCGCCTGGCGCGAGCGGCTCGAGCGCTGGTTCGCCAACCAACACATCGACACCGCCTACCGGCGACTCGACAGCGTGCTCGATCACGGCCAGGAGGCGGTCACCGCCGACATCATCACTGATCTGGTGCTGGTGGCGGAGATCGCCGAATTGACCCTCGCGGCGCTCACCGACCTCGACGCCCGGCGCGACTACACCCACCTCGAGGACCTCGCCTTCTACCGCGTGCTCAGCCCATGGCGGGCGCAGGGCATGATCGCGCTGCTCGACACCTTGCGCTGGCTGTGCGAAAGCGTGCGGGAGCACGAGGACTGGTGAGCCGCGCGCCGCGGGCGGCGGCCTACACCAGGCCGCCAGCGAGCAGCACCGCGAGGTTCTCGGGCTGCTGCCGGATGCCGAAGTAGAACGGTCCGAATTCGGCGTAGTTCGCGCTCGCCGGGTCGAAGCGCATCTCGGTGATCAGGCGCTTGATCGCTAACGGGTTGGCGCTGTGCAGGCTGACCCCCCACTCCCAGTCGTCGAGTCCGATCGAGCCGCCCACCACCTGGGTGACCTCGCGGCTGAACTTGTGCCCGACCTTGCCGTGCCCGCGCATCAGCGCGCGGCGCTCCTCGACCGGCAGGGCGTACCAATTGTGCACCTCGCCGCGGCGCTTGTTCATCGGATAGAAGCTCAGGTAGCGCTGCTCGGGGATGGCGCGGAAGACGCGCGCCTCGAGCACCTTGCGCTCCTTCGCCATCGCCTCGTTGAAGGCCTCCTCGTAGGGCTCCGAGCCGGGCTTGGCGCCCTTCTCGCCGGCCTTGCGCTGGGCGATCGCGCTCGCCTCGTAGAGGCTGGCCTCGATGACCGAGAAGTAGGCGTAGAGCGGGCGCAGGTAGTTGTAGAGGCGCAAGCGGCGGAAGGAGCGCTCGGTGCGGTTGATGGCATCGACGTTCTTGCGGTAGTGCAACAACATCAGCTCGCCCTTCTGTCCGAGCATGCTGTAGATCGCCGAATGGGTCTGGCCGACCCCGGCCTCGTCCTGCAGCCAGCTGGTTGCCTCGTTGACCACCGCCTCGCGCTCGGCCACCGGCTGGGACTGCCAGAAGGACCACGCGATACCGTAGAAGTCGTGCAGGACGTAGTGGCCCTCGAGGGTCTGGGGCGCGTCGGGGGTAGGGCTGTCGTTCATCAGCGGATTCCTCGCCCGAGTGTGCCTCGCCGGCAGGGTGAACGCAACCCGCGAACCGCGCGCGCGGCACGCCCTGGCCCGGCCTGGCCCTGGTTCAGCCCCGGGGCGAACGCCGCCGCGGCGCCGCCGCGGTCTCCTCGGCGACGCGCACCACCCAGGCGCCATTGACGAGGTAGGCCGCCCAGCCGCTGGGCTCGCCGTCGACCTCGCTGGCGAGGTAGTGCTCGCGGGTCTTGCGGCTGAAGCGCACCAGCACCGCTCGCCCGGCATCGTCGCGCTGCGGGGCGTCGGCGAGGTAGACGTACTTGGGATCGAGCTCGGCGCGGTGGCGCACCAGGTCTTCGACCTTGGGCGCGCGCGTCTCACGCACCTTGGGATAGAGGTTGGAGGCGAGGAACACTCCCAGCGCGCCATCGCGCAGGACGAAGTAGCCGCCCTTCTCGCACGCCAGCTCGGGCATCTTGATCGGCGCCGCCTTGGGCGGCGCCGCGCTGCCGTTGCGCAGGAGTTTGCGGGTGTTCTTGCACTCGGGATAGCGCGTGCAGCCGAAGTACTTGCCGAAGCGCCCGGACTTCAGCTGCATCGGTGCCTGGCACTTGTCGCACTCGATGATCGGCCCGTCGTAGCCGCGCAGCTTGAACTGGCCCTCCTCGACCAGGGTCCCGCTGCAATCGGGGTTGCGTCCGCAAATGTGCAGCTTGCGCCGCTCGTCGACCAGGTAGCCGTCCATCGCGGTGTCGCACAGCGGGCAGCGCTTCTTGGCCAGCACCGCCTTGGCCTCGGCCTCGGAGCCCTCGTCCTCCTCACCCTCGGGCGCCGCCGCCACCGCCACCGCCTCGTCACCGCTGACCAGGTTCATGGTATTGGTGCAGCGCTCCTTCTTGTCGAGGTTGTAGCCGGTACAGCCGAGGAAGACCCCGGTGCGCCCGGTGCGGATCGCCATCGCCCGCCCGCACTTCTCGCAGCTGATGGTGGTCGCCACCGGCTCGTTGGTGCGCATCGTCTCTCTGGCGTCCTGGAGCTTGGCCTTGAAGCCCTTGTAGAAGTCGTCGAGCACGCTGGTCCACTCCGCCTTGGCCTCGGCGATCTCGTCGAGATCCTCCTCCATCGCGGCGGTGAAATTGTAGTCCATCAGATCGGGGAACGACTCGATCAGGCGGTCGGTGACGATGTCGCCGAGCTTCTCGGCGTAGAAGCGGCGGTTGGCGAGCTTGACGTAGCCGCGCTCCTGGATGGTCGAGATGATCGCGGCGTAGGTCGAGGGGCGCCCGATGCTCTTCTCCTCGAGCTCCTTGACCAGGCCGGCCTCGCTGTAACGCGGCGGCGGTTTGGTGAAGTGCTGGCTGGGATCGAGCTTGACCAGTTCGAGGCGCTGGCCGAGCGCGACCTCGGGCAGTACCGCGTCGTCCTGCTTGAACGGGGGCTGGACCTTCTGGAAGCCGTCGAAGCGCAGCACGCGCCCGCGCGCGACCAGCTCGTAGCGCTCGGCGGCGATGGTGATGGTGCTGGTATCGAATTCCGCCGGCGGCATTTGGCAGGCGACGAACTGCCGCCATATGAGGTCGTAGAGCCGGCCCTCGTCGTGCTCGAGGCCGTCGATGCTGCGGCGCGCGGCGTCGGTCGGGCGGACCGCCTCGTGCGCCTCCTGGGCGTTGGCCTTGGACTTGTACTGCGGCGGCGCCTCGGGGACGTAGCGCTGACCGAACTCCTGGGCGATCAGCGCGCGGCACGCCGCCACCGCCTCGGCGCTGAGGTTGGTCGAATCGGTGCGCATGTAGGTGATGTGGCCGGCCTCGTACAGGCGCTGGGACAAGGTCATGGTCTTCTTCACCGAGAAGCCGAGGCGGACCGAGGCCGCCTGCTGCAGGGTCGAGGTGATGAAGGGGGCCTTGGGGAAGGAGCGCGCCGGCTTGTCCTCGCGCCCGGCGACGGTGTAGGCCGCGGTGGCGATGGCAGCGAGCGCGGCATCGATGTGCGCCTTGGTGGTCGGCTTGTAGGGCTCGCCGGCAAGCCGCACCACCTGCGCGCGCAGCGCGGCGGGGGTGGTGAGATCGGCGAACAGCTCCCAGTACTCGTCGGGGATGAACTTGCGGATGGCGCGCTCGCGCTCGACGATCAGGCGCACCGCCACCGACTGCACGCGCCCGGCGGAGAGCC
>JAYVMM010000614.1:0-2742 GCA_043758975.1 Planctomycetota bacterium
CACCCCGGCGCTGCCCGGCTGCCCCGGTCTCCAGCGCCCGAGCACCTCGCCCTGGCTGACCGCGCGCGGCAGGCTGGCGGGGTCGAGCGGTGGCTCGAGGCCGGCGGGTAGGCCCGGGCTGGCGGGCAGGCCGAGCGCCAGCACCAGCTCGCGATCGACTCCCGCGGCGACGGTAGCGGCGACCAGCCCGTCGCGCTGCAACCCGCTACGGATGTCGAGCTTGTTGAGCAGCATCTTGAGCATCGCCGGCTCGAGGTAGGACCCGGCCGGGAGGCTGAGCACGGCCCTGAGGCGGTCGGGCGAGATAAGCAGGCCTAGATCCATGCCGGCGCGGGGCCTCCGTATCGGGAGTATAGCCCATGCCCCCTCCCCGCGCCAACCCCTCCCTGGCCAGGGGCATGGACTGCCGCGGCACCCCGGCTATGGTACCGCCCGCCCTGCGCCCACCCCCCGGCGGTACCACCATGCGCCTGATGGCCCTCTACCTGACCTCGATCGTCTGCGGCTTCTGCATGATGGCGCTCGAGATCCTCGGCGGTCGCTTCATCCAGCCCGCCTTCGGCTCCTCGATCGATGTGTGGGCGGCCATCATCTCGGTCTTCATCCTCTCGCTCTCGATCGGCTACGTCATCGGCGGGCGCATCGCCGACCGCGCCACCTCCAACGCCCCGCTCGGCTGGGTGATCGCCGCTGCCGGGGTGTTCTACTGCCTGATGCCGTGGTACGGCATGCCCTTCATGGAGGCCCTCGGCGAAGGCATCAAGACCGCGCGCTGGGGCGTGCTGCTCGCCGCCCTCATCCTCTACCTCGCGCCGTCGCTGCTGCTCGGCACGGTATCGCCGATCCTGGTCAAGCTGGTGTTCACCAACGCCGCTCACGTCGGGCGCACCACCGGCACGCTCTACGCCATCGGCTCCCTCGGCAACGTCCTGGGCGTGCTGATCGCCGACTACCTGCTGCTGGTCTACTTCTCGCTCAACTCCAACATCTTCTGGATGGGGGTCATCCTCGGCGCCCTCGGCCTCGCCCACCTCGCCATCCGCGTGCCCGCCGCGAGCGCCGTCGCCCCCCCGACTACCGGCGCCCTGCCCGCGCCCGCCACGGGCGCTGCCGGCGGAGCCTCGGCATGAAGCTTCCCATCGCCGCCGCGGTGGTCGCCTTGGCAGCGGTCTGCGGCTACCTCTTCCAGGATCTGCCTTACCGCCTGCGCACCATCGCCTTGCCTGCCGACCAGGTGGCGCTCGATCATCGCGACAGCCCCTACTCCAACATCACCTGGGTCGCCAGCCCGAACGAGAATTTCCTCCAGCTGCGTTTCTTCGACCGCGTCGAGGGCGGCATTTGCCTGCACCCGTCGTGGGACGAGCTCATCGAGCTGGCCAAGACCCAGCCCACCCTCGCCCATCTCGTGCCAGCACCAGGTGCGATGCCGGTGCTGCCGCCCGGGCGCGACTGGCCGTTGCCCTGGGTGCCCAATCCCGGCTGCCTGAGCAACAGCGCCTACATCCGCCTGTTCCCCATCAGCGTGCTGCTCAACCAGCGCCTGATGAGCGCGGCCAAGGGCGACTTCCACGCCGCCGCCCCGCGCATCATGGTGGTGGGGCTGGGCTCGGGCATCGGCATCGCCACCCTCGCCTACCACTTCCCGCGCGCCGCCATCACCGTGGTCGACATCGACCAGGTGGTGGTGGACATGGTGCGCGACCATTTCCCGCTGCTGCACTGGCTGAGCGAGCAGAAGCTCGCTGACGGCACCCCGCGCCTGCGCTTCATGGTGCGCGACGCGCGCCAGTTCATCCGCTACGAGGCCGCGCGCGAGGCCGCCGCCGGGCACCCCTGGGATGTCGTGGTGCTCGATGCCTACACCTCCGGCTCGACCATCCCGCCGCACCTGATGACGCGCGAGTTCTTCACCCAGATCACCGCCATCCTCGACCCCGACGGGGTGGTGATGGCCAACGTCATCGGCTGCTACAGCTCGGAAACCGGCAGCGGCAGCCACAAGCACCTGGTGGTGGGCGGCGCGATCCGCACCTTCCGCGCCGCCGGGCTGAGCGAGGTGTGGAATTTCCCGATCCTGACCATGGAGGACCCGGGGCGCTTCGATCCCACCCGCCAGCGCAACAACATCGTCATCGCCAGCCGCCGGAAGGTCGATCCCTCCGGCGACCATGCCGGCTGGGATCGCCTGCGCGCCTTCGTGCCCTACCCCGAGCTCAGCGGCGGACGATACCTCAGCGCCTCCTACCAGCTGGTCGACACCAAGGAGCGCCGCTTCATCAGCGCTTCGGCGCCGGCGCCGCTGATCGAACAGGCCGACCCCGGTTTCCGCGCTCGCATGAACAATGAGGTCGCCTCGCCCGACGGACCGCAGTGGCCGAAGCTCTCCGACAGCACCGAGCGCGGCGAGATCGCCAAGACCTATGGATTCCTGTCCGAAGCGGTGGCCAAGGGCACGCTCAAGCGCATGCCGCGCGGCTGGGAGGACTATGCCTCGGCCTCCGCCTTGCGGCGCAGCGAGACCGACTGGGTGCTCGCGGCCCAGGAGACCTTCCGCCTGGCGGTGATCACCGCCAAGGACCCCATGCACGGCGGCGAAGCCCTGGTCGGCGAGCTCGAGGGCCCTGCCCGCGAGCACATGGTCGCCCCCTACATCCCCGACGCCCCGCTGTTCACTGACCAGCGCCCCAACGCCGATATCTTCAACAACTGACGCTCCAGCACGGCGCTTAGCGCCCTCAG
>JAYVMM010000615.1:0-2219 GCA_043758975.1 Planctomycetota bacterium
CGGCATCGCGACCGCGACCGCGACCGCGACCGCGACCGCGGCGGCAGCGGCAGCGGCAGCGGACCCCGCTGCCGGGGTGACCTTCTCCTTCGGCTCCAACTGGCAATCGTACCTCGCCGCGATGCCGACGGACGCGCCGGCGCGCGCCCTCGCCGACCAGCGCGACTGGCTTGCGGATACGGTGGTGCAGGGGGCGCGGGTGCTCGACATCGGCTGCGGTTCGGGCCTGCACGCCCTGGCCTTCCAGCTGCGTGGAGCCGCCAGCGTGACCGCCATCGACCGCGACAAAGCCTGCGTCGCCGCCACCCGCCAGCTGCTCTCCACCCATGGCCGGCCAGCCGGGGTGGAGGTGGTGGAAGGCTCCATCCTCGATCCCGCGCTGCTCGCGCGCCTGGCCCCGACCCCCTTCGACATCGTCTATTCCTGGGGCGTGCTGCACCACACCGGAGCGCTGTGGCAGGCGCTCGAGCACGCTTTCCGGTTGGTCGCTCCGGGCGGGCGGTTGTGGATCTCGCTCTACGCCGCGGGTCCGCGCTATGCCCGCCACCTCGCGCTCAAGCGGCGCTACAACGCCGCCTCGCGGCTCGGCAAATGGTGGCTCGAACGCCGCCACCTCGCCCTGCTCATGCTCCAACGCCTGCGCCAGGGGCAGAACCCCTGCGCCTGGAACCAGGCCAAGGAGCGCGGCATGGACACCTGGCATGACATCGTCGACTGGCTGGGCGGCCTGCCCTACGAGGTCGCCGGCATCGGCGCGGTGGTGGCGGCGGCGCGCGCGCGCGGCTTCACCGTGCTGCGCCTGCAGGAGGCGCCCGAGGGCTCATGCCAGGTCTTCCTGTTCCAGCGCGACGGCGCTGGCGCTGGCGCGCCAGAAGCGGCCCCGGCGGCGGCCCCGGCCCCGGCCCCTGCTGGACGGGATGCGGCAGCTCATTGACCGCGACCTCGGCGGCGCAGACTCAGGCTTCCCCACCTCCACCGCCGCCACCAGGTGATTGCATGACCATGCCCGTCCGCTGTCAGTCCCGTAACCCCCGTCGCGGCGTGTTCGCCCGCCTGCTCGCCGGCGCCGCCCTCGCCGGCGCGCTGTCCTATGCGGCGGCCGAGGATCATCCTCCGGGACAAGCACCCGCGCCTGCGCCGGCGAACGCGCCGGCGCCCCAGCCGCCGCCGCGGCAGTTCGCTCCGCCCCCGGCCCGCCCGCACCAGACCGTCGAGGTCATCCCGGTGGAGAACGCCGAGGCGCTCGCCGCCAAGCTCAGGGAGATGGTCGAGAACGGCACCTTCATCACCGCGGTCACCTCGGTCACCGCCAACGGTCAGCCTGCGGTGGTGGTGATCGGCATGCCCCAGCCGGTGCCGCCGCGTCCGACCATGATCCCGCCCCAACCCCGCCCGCTGCCGCCGGGCGGCGCTATCGCCCCGGGTGGTCCTGGTGGCGCCTCCGCCGGCGGCTCTCCGCCCCCACCTGCTCAGCAGCCGCCGCCCGCCCAGCAGCCACTGCCGCCGCCCGCCAAGCCCTAGCCGCCCCGGCGCTCACGGCGCAGAAGGCGCTTCAGCGCGCACCGCGGCGGCGAACAGCGCGAGTTCTTCAGGGTTGAGATCGGAGATGGCGGCGAGATACTGGTCGCGTGCGCTGCAGCTGAGCAGGTGATAGCCCTCGGTGGTGGTGGCTGGCAGCGCCGGCTCGCCGGTCCAGCCCAGCGGGCAGACCAGGAGGTCGATGAGGTGGTCGCGGCGCCGGAACACCAGGACCGCCATGCGCCGCCCGTCGAGCACCTCCACCCGCCCACCGGCGAGCGGGAAGCCCGCGCGCTTGAGGTCATCGACCCAGGGCGCGTAATCGAGGCGACCGTTGTACCACGGCTTGACCGTATGGTGGTCGCTGGACTCGATGTCGGTGAGATGGCCAGGCAGCAGCGCGCGCTGGTGCATCGCCACCAGCTGGCGCGCGAGGTCGTCGCCGGGGCTGGAGTGGTAGCGCACCCAGGCGAGCAGCCAGCCGAGCAGCAGCGCGATGAATACCGCCGCGACCGCCTGCAGGCGCGGCAAGTGCCAGCGCTGGCGCCCGGTGCCGCTGCCGGCGGGGCTGGTGGGGCTGGCCAGGCTGGGCAGCGCCGGCGCCGGGGCATCGAGCGCGCGCACGAGGCGCTGGCGCAACGCGGTGGGCGCCTGCTGCGGGATGAGCGCCGCGAGGTCGCCGGAGAGCCGGCGCTCGCGCG
>JAYVMM010000616.1:0-6342 GCA_043758975.1 Planctomycetota bacterium
GCCGCTTGGCCATCTCGCGCTGTAGGCGGCGGATGCGGCCCTTGATGTGCGGATCGCCCTCCGACTGCTTCATCTCGTCCTTGACCTCCTGCTTGGTCATCAGGAGGTGCCGCTGCTACTACTGCAGCTGCTCGAGCTGCCGCAGCTGCTTGAGCTGCCACTCGAGCTGGGGCAGCTGCTCCCACCGCTGCTCGGAGTGGAGCAGCTGTTCGCCGGGGCCGAATTGCCGCTGTCCGGGGTGGCGCAGGAGGAGCCGTGCTGGTGATGGGACGGCGCATCCTGGTGCGGCTGGGTTGCAGCTGCGTCCTCCGCCGGGAGCGGAAAAGGGGTCGAGCAGGAAACCATGGCCCCGGGCAGGAACGGGGCGAACGGTGCATGCGCCGCCCCCGCCTGCTGATTCGGACGACCGCGCGCCGCGCCGGAGGCACCGGCAAGCACGCCGTTGCGCGCGGCCTGGACCAAGGGCTGCCCACGTCCATCGCGTGCGGAGAGCGGGCGGGATTGCTGCTCCCGCCGCCGCCGGCGGTTTGCATGGGACGTAACACCCGACACCACCACGATCGCGATGAAGGCGACGACGAACGTGACAACCACAACTTCGATCATGGTACCACCGCTCCTGCAGCTGGTGCACGGCGGGTGATGGCCCGGTCCTGCGCACTTCTGCGCATCACCGGAACTGCCATCGTGTGCCTGCGTGCACGGATCTGCGCGCGTCATCATGGTCTCGGCATGGTCTATGCCAGCATCAAGCGGAGTGCGGCGACCACCCCGGCGCCCCATGCAGGTCGCTGGCGGGCAATCGCTTGGCGGACCGGCGACGCCCGCGGCGGCGGCCTGGCACGTCTGCCCGGCGGAGGTGGCGCGGTCTTGCCTTCCCGACCGGCGATCCATGGTGGGGGCAGGATCACGACATGAGCAGATACCTCTACGCCTTCGCCCTCCTGACCGGCACCCTGCCCGCCCTGGTCGCCCATCCCGGGCATGACCGCGTCGGCTTCACCGCCGGCCTGCTGCATCCGCTCACCGGGCTAGACCATGTGCTGGCCATGCTCGCGGTCGGCCTGCTGGCGGTGCGCTGCGGTGGCCGCGCGCTCTGGCTGGTGCCCGCCTCCTTCATGTCCTCGATGCTGCTCGGCGGCCTGCTCGCCTATGCCGGCGTGCCGATGCCGCTATGCGAGTGGGCCATCGCCTTCTCGGTCCTGCTCTTCGGCCTCCTAGTCGCCCTCGCCGCCCGCCCGGCAACGCTGACCGCCGCGCTGCTGGTGGGCGTCCTCGCGCTGTTCCATGGCCATGCCCACGTCGCCGAGATGACCGCGGGGCTGCCGCTCGCCGCCTTCTGCGGCGGTTTCCTGCTCTCGACCGCCCTGCTCCACGGCATGGGCATCGCTGTCGGCGTGCTCATGCTCCGCCACGCGCCCATCCCGGTGCTACGCCTCTCCGGCGGCCTCATCGCCGCCGCCAGCCTGCTGGTGGTCGCGCGCATCGCCTGAGTTCCGCCGGCTAGCCTTCTCGGCTTGGCTGCGCTGCCGCTGCCATCCCCCATTCAGGGGATGGCAGCGGCAGCGGACGTACGCATGGTGGCAGGCGCAGCGCGCCGCCGGCGCGCGCACCGCGCACCGCGCACTGCGCACTGTGCACCACGCAGCGAGGAGCTCAGCATGACCACCGCCGCACTCCAGCCGGTGCCGACACGGCGCAGCGCCTCCCTGTACGCGCTGCTGGTCGGCTGCACATTGGCGCTCGCCGCCTGCGCCCTGCGCGGCGCCGACTCCGGACTGTCCCTGGTCACCGGCGCAGGCGCGCCGCTGACCCTGGAACGGACGCTGGAGGAGGTCCAGCTGCGCGGCTTCGGCGCGGTGTCGGGTCGGCTGTGGCGCGCCGCGGACGGCAGCTCGGTGCTGGAGATCCGCTGCGCCTCGCCCGAGCGCGCCCAGCTGACCCAGGCCAAGTACCTCTCCGACCTGCAGCTGCTGCCTGGGGTTACTGCCGCCACCCTGGTCCTGCATTCGCCGCCATGGGGTGAAGCCCCCCTGGCGCTCAGGGTGGTCAAGGATCAGGGCGAGGTGCTCGCGCTGCGCGCGGGCAGCACGCTCTTCATCGCCGCCGCGCGCGACCACGCCAGCCTGCAACAGCTGCTGCATGGCGGCTTCATCGGCAACGCTGCCGGCGCCGCGACCACCGCCGAGGTCGCCGTGCCGATGTGGCTGGACCGCTTCGACCGCTTCGGCTTCCGCTTCTACTACGCACCCTTCACCCAGCCGCCGCCGTCCGCCCTCGCCGACGGCGCCAAGCCGTCGAGCTGGGACCCGGAACGCGACTTCGCCTTCGCCAAGGAGAACGGCGCCGGCCTGGTGCTGTGGGCGACGCAGAGCATGCAGGGCGCCTCGGAAGGCGTCACCAACGCCAGCTGGTGGAGCTGGGTCGAGCGCTGGGCCGAACCCCTCGGGCTGCCGCTGGGCATCAACCTCTCGGCCTACAACTACGACCTCCCCAACTGGGTCGCCAACCGCTTCCGCGGAGCGCTGGCGCAGCCGATGCCGGACTACCTCGGCGACAGCATGTCGATCGCCGGCGGGCGCGGCACCGGGGGCAAGGTCGGCGAGCTGGCGTGGGGCGCGACGCCTGCGCGCGATGCGATGTTCGGCTCGCTGCAGCAGACCGTGCGCCGCTTGGCCGCCAAGCCCAACGTGGTGTCCTGGCTCGAACCGCACGGCGAGTTCTACCAGGGCGGCGACGCCTTCATGGGCTACGGTCCGGCGGTGGACGCCACCTTCCGCGATTTTCTCAAGGGCCGCTACCGCACCGTCGCCGCGCTCAACTCGGCGTGGCATGCCGAGCTGCCTGGGTTCGAGGCGGTGCGCGCGCCCGAGCTCGCCGAGTTCGCCGGCTGGACCCCCGAGGCCATCGACCTCGCCGGCAACTGGCGGGTGGGCTACCCCAAGGCGGCGAGCCACCCGGAATGGTGCCTGGAAGAGGTCGACGACCGCGCCTGGCCGGTGGTGGTGGCGCCCGGCGACGACCACGCCTTCTTCACCCCGCGCGAGCCGGCGATCTTCCGCCGCGCGCTCGAGGTTCCCGCCGCGCGCCTGGGCGGGGGCGCGCGCTGGTGGCTCTACCTGTGGGACCTCAACACCGCCTGGGACAAGCCGGTGGCGATCTGGCTGAACTCTCACCAGCTGGGCGAGAGCCCGTGCCGCCATCCGCACCCGCATTGGATGGTCGCCGAGGCCACCTCCGCCCTGCGCCCGGGCGCCAACCAGGTCGCGCTCACGCTGCCCAACGGCTACCTCGGCTACCGCGTCTACCTCTCCCCGGTGCCGCCCCGGCAATATCCCGCACTCGGGCCCGGGCTGGACGCCAAGTGGGTCGACTATGTCGCCTGGCGCGAGCAGGCCCGCATGGCGGCGGCGCGGCGCGGGGTCGAGATGATCCGCGAGGTCGACCCCGAGCGGCAGATCGATTTCATGGCCCCGGGCGAGTCCGCCGACGGGCTGAAGGACCTCGCCGAGGGCTTCGGCGGCAACTTCAAGGACACCGGCTTCATGGCCGGCGTGTGGGCCGAGCTGCTGCCCTCGCTGATGCGCGGTTCGCGCCTGCCCTTCAGCCTCGAGCCGGGCGGGCCGCCGCGCACGGTGCCGGAGATGCGACGCATGCTCGGGCTGTACCACAGCGAGGCGATCCAGGCGATGGACTACTTCATCCATATCGGCGACGTCGAGTGGAACCCGGAGATCCGCCAGGCCTTCCACGAGACCCTGCCGCTGTGGCACGCCTTCGGCAAGTACCACTGCCACCCCGCCGATCTCGCCGTGCTCTGGCACATGGGCATCGACGCCATCACCGGCTTCCCCTGGGGCGGCGACCTCAACACCAATACCTGGTCGGGCTGGGCCTGCCGTCAGGTGCCGGAATCGCTGCTCGAGACCCATCCACGCGACGGCATCACCGAAGGCGATTTCGCGCGCGGCAACGCGAGCGCCTACAAGGTGGTGATCGACACCAACACCTCGATCATGGATCCCCAGTTGCTTGCCGAGATCGAGCGCTATGTGCGCGGCGGCGGCATCTTCATCACCACCGGCCAGAGCGGTCGCCATGGCCCCGCCGCCCCCGACAGCTGGCCGATCTCGACGCTCACCGGCTACCAGGTGCTCAGCCATGAGACCTTCCCGCCTGAGACCAACGGCGGCAAGGCGCTGCCGCCGCCGCCCGGTTCGCCGGGACAGACGCTCGCGCCCGCCGCCGGCCAGCCGGTCTACGCGGCCCAGGACGAGTGGATGAAGGACCACTACCTCTCCGGGCTGCGCCTCAAGCGCGTCGCCAGCGACGCCCAGGACCTCCTGCTCTGGCAGGACGGCAGCGTCGCGGTGGGCATGCGCCAGCTCGGCAAGGGCCGCATCATCCACTTCGGCTGCAAGGAGCCGGGCGGTGGCATGCGCATCCGCCCGCAGGCGTTCTTCCCCATTCTCGACTGGGCCGGGGTGCGGCGCAACCAGGCGACGGTGAGCGTCAGCTGCGCCGACGACGCCAAGTACGCGCGTGGCTGCATCTACCGCGAATACGTCAGCAACAACGGCCTGTACGATGTGTGGATGCTGTTCAACGACAACCGCGACCACGCGGTCGAGGCCGCGATCACCTTCGGCGAGCACGGTCCGCACGCGGCCTATGACGTGCTGGGCGGCACCATGCTGGCAGTCAGCGGCGGTCGCCTCACTGGCATCGCCCTGCCGCCGTTGGCGACCCGCATGTTCCTCACCCCGCGGGCGCGCATCGCCGAAGCGGCGGTCGACTGGTTTTCGCTGCAGCGCGGCTGGTGGCGGGGGACCACCCCGGTCTCGCGCGGCTTCCCCGCGCCCTCGACCAGGTACCATATGCCACTCGACGCCGACTGGTCATGGCGCGCGGTGGGCGCCGAGGACCGGCCCGAGACCTGGGCCGGCGCGGCTCAGAACAGCGCCGGTTGGGCCGCCACCGAGCTGAGCGTGCTCAGTTCGCCGCAGAGGCCGGGGCTGCATCATGTCGCCCTGCGTCGCACCTTCAGCGTACCGGCGGGGTGGAACGCGGGCCGGGTCGCGCTTTCGCTGCGCAGCAGCGGCTATCCCGACTTCGCCGGCAGCGGGCGGCTGTGGCTCGATGGCGCGCTTATGCAGAACTGGGGCATGGAGTCGGTCGACCAGATCGGCAGCGACAGCCTGCGCGCCGGAAGCAGCCACA
Source organism: Planctomycetota bacterium (assembly GCA_043758975.1). Taxonomy (GTDB): domain Bacteria; phylum Planctomycetota; class UBA11346; order UBA11346; family UBA11346; genus BOG-1363. Next base: position 5,221 of record JAYVMM010000616.1, read on the forward strand.
CCCTGCTGCTGGAGGTGAAGTCCGAGGGCGGCGTGGTCGGCCTGCCCGGCAATGCCTGGCTCAGCTACATCCCCGCGCCTGAGCGCAGCATCGATCTCGCCGGCAGCTGGGCCACCGCCGCCGACATGCTGCACATCACCGGCGAGGTGCACCTGCCCGGACCCTATTCCGCCAAGGTCCTGCGCCGCACCATCACCGTGCCCGGCGCTCTGAAGGAGCGCACCGCGGTGGTGACCATGGAGTCGACGCGCGCCTTCGGCCTCATAGTCAACGGCACCTACCTGCCGTTCTCCGGCGGTCCGGCGAAGAACGGCAACGTCATGGCGGTGACCCCCTTCCTGCGCTACGACGCCGACAACATCATCGAGCTGGTCAGCCCCTACGACCACTGCGAGGTGCGCCGGGTCACCCTGGACTTCTACGATCCCGCGCTCGGCTATCCCTGAACACGCCACGCCGCGGCGCGGCGTCCGCCACGGCATTGACCCGGCGGCGGAGCGGCCAAGGTGCCGGACTCCGCGCCTGCGCCATGCCACCGCCCATCATCCCCATCCCGCACCCCGCACCGCCGCCGCCAGGCGTGCGCACCCAGCCGCTCGCGCTGGCGGTGCTGTGCGGCATCACCGCCTCGCACCTGCTCAACGATCTCATGCAGGCGGTGCTGGTGGCGGTCTATCCGTTGATGAAGACCGCCTTTCACCTCAGCTTCGCCGAGATCGGTCGCATCACCCTGGTCAACCAGGTCACCGCCTCGCTGCTCCAGCCCCTGGTCGGCTTGATCGGCGATCGCCGCCCGCGCTGGTACGCCCTCAGCCTGGGCATGGCCTTCACCTTCTGCGGCCTGCTGCTGCTGGCGGCGGCGCCGGGCTATCTCGCCCTGCTCGCCGCCGCCGCCCTGGTCGGGATCGGGTCGTCGGTCTTCCACCCCGAGGCCTCGCGTATCGCGCGCCTGGCCGCGGGCGGGCGCTACGGGCTGGCGCAATCCGTGTTCCAGGTCGGCGGCAACCTCGGCACCCCGCTCGGCACCCTGCTGGTGGCGACCCTGGTGCTGCCGCGTGGACAGTCGGTGATCGCCTGGTTCGCGCCCGCAGCCCTGGCGGCGATGGCGCTACTGTGGTGGAT
>JAYVMM010000617.1:0-2511 GCA_043758975.1 Planctomycetota bacterium
CGCGCGCGCGGCGACGGGGGCAGGGCGATGAGCCCTGCTCCGCCGGGGCTGGGGCTGGCGCCGCCGACGCGCGCGCGCCGCGGGGTGCTCGCCTTCCTCATGGCGCTCGCCTTCCTGACCTACCTCGATCGCGCCTGCCTGGCCTACCTCAAGCCCTTCCTGGTCGAGGAATTCCACCTCACCATGGCGGAGATGGGCCACATCTTCGCGGCCTTCATTCTCGCCTACGGCGTGTTCGAGATCCCCAGCGGCCACTGGGGCGACCGCAGCGGGTCGCGGCGGGTGCTGGCGCGCATCGTCTGCTGGTGGTCCTGCTTCACCATCGCCGGCGCCCTCACCACCGGCTACCGCAGCATGCTGGCGGTGCGCTTCCTCTTCGGCATGGGCGAGGCCGGGGCCTGGCCCAATGCGGCATTGACCATGGCGCGCTGGATTCCTGCCGCCGAGCAGGGCCGCGCCCAGGGCGCCTTCTTCGCCTTGGCCCACCTCGGCGGCGCCGTCACCCCCTTCCTGGTCGCCGCCCTGCTCACGGTGGTTGACTGGCGCATGGTCATGGTGCTGTTCGGCGTCCTCGGCTTCGGGTGGGTCGCCGCCTGGCTGCTCTGGTTCCGCGACGACCCCGCCAAGCACCCGGGGGTCAATGCCGCCGAGCTCGCCATCATCCGCGCCGGCACCAGCGCGCCGGCGGACGCACCCGGCCTGGGCCGGCTGTGGCGGGCGATGGCCACCAGCTGCCCGCTGCTCCTGCTCTGCCTGATCTACGCCACCAACGGCTACGGCTTCTACTTCCTCATCACCTGGCTGCCGGACTACCTCCGGCACTTCCAGCAGTTCAGCGAGAGCGAGCTGACCTTCTACTGCGGGCTCCCGCTCATGCTCAGCGTCCTGGGCGACCTCGCCGGCGGGCGGCTGACCGACTGGGCGACCGCGCGCTGGGGCATGCGCTGGGGGCGCGCTGTGGTGGGCGGCGTCGGCTACCTGGCTGCCGGGGTGGCAGTGATGCTCTCGCTCGGCTGCCACGCCGCGGTGCCGTCCGCCATCCTCTTCTCCTGCGGGGCGGCGTGCTCGATGTTCACCCTCGGCGCCACCTGGGCGGCGCTGATGGCGATCAGCGGGCGCCACACCGGCACCGTCGGTGCGGTCATGAACAGCGCCTCGCAGATCGGCTCGGCGCTCAGCACCGAGGTGCTCGCCTGGGTGGTGGGCCGTTACGCCGACTGGACCATCCCGATCTCCATCATCGGCGGCCTCTACCTGCTCGCCGCCGTGGCCTGGCTGTTCCTCGATTCGACGCGGGCGATCCTCCCGCCCGCCACCCCCGCGGAGGGTGCGCCTGCCCAGGCCGACTCGCGGTCTTGAGCGCGGTGACGCCCGGCGCCCGCCCGGCGCGCGCTGCGCGTGGGCTCAGGTCCGCTTGTAGAAGATGGCGATGTTGGCGAGCCATATGAGGTAGGCGGTCGCCACCGCCACCGGCACGATGAGGTAGTAGTACAGCGGCTGCCACGGCAGCAGGGCGCTGGGGATGAACAGCGCGCAGAACAGCCCGACGAAGAGCCCAGTGCCGACGATGCAGGCGTTGTTCAGGCGCGCCGCCTGGTAGGCCACTGCGACGAGGAACCACAGGGAGACCGGGATGATGACGCTGCTGAGGTTGGGTATCAGCCACAGGTCGGTGTGTTTGCGCAGCCAGGCTGCTGGATCGCCGGAGGCCCGCAGCTGGTCCAGGTAGTGGAGCGCCAGCAGGCCGCCGCTCACCGCCAGCGCGATGGTGAGAATGAGCAGGAGGTAGAGGAAGGTCTTGAGGACGTAGAGGATCACGCGCGCTCCGTGCGGGAAGTTGGGCGGAATAAGGACGGCGCAGCATCTCGCGCCCGGGGTGGGCGCACGGCGGGCATGCGCGCAGTGCTGAGAGGGTGGGTGATGGAGTTCGGCAGGGTGGTCATCGGGGCGAACAGGATCCTGAGTGTCCACTCCGGCCACTGTCTGCCAAGAGTGTGCTTGGCAACAGTGGCGCGAGCCCGCCTGAGCAGCGCTGCGCCACCCCCGAAACCGCCAGGGGGCGATCCGTAACCAATTGTCAGTCAGCGACCTGCGCACCTGGATGAGCACTGCCGACGTCGAAGTCGGCAGGCGCATCCGCCACCCGCGCGTCACCTCCCCGCTGCCCGACTGCCGCCATCCGGGTAGCGGACGCGAGCGGTGACCGCGGGGCGCGCACCGGCTCCGGATGGCGTGTGGTTCGCATCCATTGCCCGTGACCTGCGGTCGAGGTCCCGTAGAAGGTGCCCACGTCGCGCGCCACCGCGATTGTCCACCGCCACCGCCACCGCCGTCACCGTCCACCGCGCCCGTCCCCGGAGCTGATGCCATGACCACCACCAAAGCCTATGCCGCAACCGCAGCGAGCGCCCCCCTCGCTCCCCTCGGCATCGCCCGCCGCGAGCCCGGCCCGAGCGATGTCGCGATGGAGATCCTCTTCTGCGGAGTCTGCCATTCGGACCTCCACACCGC
>JAYVMM010000618.1:0-10119 GCA_043758975.1 Planctomycetota bacterium
GCGGCCCCGCCACCACCCTGCGCATCATCGCCCGTCAGCGCGACGCGAGCATGGCCGCCAATGCCGCCGGGGCGCGCGCGGCGGCGGCGGCGGCGCGCGCGGCCTTCCCGGGCGCGACCGTCGTCGCGGCGAGCGGAGGGCAGCTCCTCGACGAGACCTCGCAGCGCATGATCCCGGCGGTGGTGCGCTGCCTACTGCTGCCGCTGCCGGTGCTGGCAGTGCTGCTGGTGGTGGTGCTGCGCTCGCTGCGCCTGGCGGTGCTCGCCCTGCCGGTGGCCGGGCTGCCCCTGCTGATCACCTACGCCGCCCTGCCGGTAGTGGGCTGGCCGGTCGATATCGGGGTTTCGATGATCGCCTGCATCGCCCTCGGGGTGGTGCTCGACGATGCCGCACGCATGCTGGTGGCGCTCGGGCGGGAGGGCAAAGCGGACGCGGTGGTCGCCCGCCACGGCCCGGTCCTGGTGGGGACCAGCTTGGCGATGGCCGGCTCATTCCTTGCGTGCCTGGCCGGCGCCTTCGCCTATACTCGCCACTTCGGCATCCTGCTCGCGGCCGCCTTCATCGTCGCCTTGGCCGTCAATCTGGTCGTCACCCCGGCGCTGACCGCCCTCTGCGCGCCGCGCCCACGCGCCTCAGGAAAGGACATGCCATGAACCCCCTCCGGCAGCTGGCTAGCTTCAGCCCGGCCCTGATCCTGATCCTGATCCTGCTCTTCACTGGCGGTCTCACGGCGGAGGAGCGCTGGACGGTGGTGCCGGCGCAGTCGAGCGTGCGTTTCGCCGGCACCAGCACCCTCCACGACTTTGCCGGCAGCGCGACCATCAGCGCGGGCTCCTTCTGCCTCGCTGATGGCGCGGTCAGCGGCGCCATCGTGGTCGACGCCACCTCGATGGACACCAAGGACAAGGAGCGCGATGCCGAGATGCATCATGACCACATGGAGAGCGCGAAATACCCGCTCGTCCGCTTCGACCTCACCGCCTTCACCCGCACCGCCGCCGGCGGCACCGCCATCGGCAGCTGGAGTATGCACGGCGTCTCCCGCCAGCTCAGCGTGCCGGTGACGCTCACGGAAGGCGCCAACCCCCACCTCACCGCCAGCTTCGCCATCGACATGCGCGACTGGTCGATCACCCCTCCGCGCAAGCTCCTGGTGGTCAGCGTCGATCCTGCCATCACCGTCACCATCGACCTCGTCTTGACGCCTGGCCTCACTGCGCCGGTGGCGCCGGCGGCGCGGCCCGACCTCGCTGGCGTGATGCTGAACGATCACCTCGGGCAAGCCCACGACCTCGGCGTGGAGGTGCGCGGTCGGCTGGCCATGCTCTTCGCTATCGAGCACCGCATCACCGCCAAGGAGTGGGATGACGACCTCACCGCCCTGCTGCCGGTGGGACGCGCCCTGGTGCGCATCCTCGACGGCTCGGCGATCCGCGCCGAGGACCACCAGCGCCTGGTCGCGCGCATCACCGCGACCCTAGACGGCAGCGGGGTGCGCTTCATCCTCGACTGGCAGGGTGCGGCGCGGGAACGCCTGCATCTTCTCGCCGAACGCGTGACCATCGCCGCCTTCGACGCCGCCGGCGCCTTCAGCGGCCAGGTTGACGGCGAGCCCTCGGCGCAGCCCCTGACCAGGGCTCTCGGCATGATCGGCATTGTGCCCGACCCGCCGCTGCACGACGCCGCCGGCGGACGCGATAGGAAGGTGAAATGAGCAGCGAGGTGCAGCCGCCGCCGCCGCCCAGCCTGCGCGGCATGGACGTCGAGGCCCACCTCGCCAGTCCGGCGATCCGCCAGCGCTATGTCACCACCATGTTCGAGATCATCGCGCCGAAGTACGATCGCTTCACTCGCGCCTTCTCCTTCGGGCTCGACCGCCGCTGGAAGCACGACCTCATGGCTGGACTCGGGCGGCATGTCCACCCCGATGCCCGCGTGGTCGACCTTGCCTGCGGCACTGGCGACCTCAGCCGGGCGATGCTCGCTGTGGCGCCAGGCGGTTCGGTGCTCGGCATCGACGCGTCGCCGACCATGGTCGCCTGCGCGCGCACCTCCAGCGCGGCGCAGACCATCCGCATGCGCCCCGGACAGCTCGATTTCCAGGTCGGCGACATCATGGCGCTGGAGCTGCCGGATGGCTGCGCCGATGTGGTGACCATCGGCTACGGTCTGCGCAACCTGCCCGACCTCGGCGCCGCGCTCCGCGAGATCCGCCGCGTGCTGAAGCCAGGCGGCATCCTCGGCAATCTCGACTTCGTGCTGCCCGCATCGTGGACCTGGCGAGTCCTTCTCCTCACCTACCTCAAGCTCATCGGCGACCTCTACGGCTGGTGGTACCACGGCGATGCCCAGGTCTACGGCTACATCGCACGCTCGATCCGCCATTTCGTCACCCGCAGGCAGCTCGACCAGGCGCTCGTCGAGGCCGGCTTCACCGTGCTTGAGGGGATGGACCGCCTGATGGGCGGGGTGGCGCTGCAGATCGCCCGCCGGGCGGACTGAAGGAGAAAGGCGGCGAAGCCAGGCCCGGGCACTGTGGCGGCGGACGGCGCCGGCGGCTTCACACCGGCAGGTAATCCCCGGTAACGGCGATGAGCACCCGGCTAAGCGCCTGCTGCCGCCCAATCACCTCGACCAAGCGCTCAGCGATCGCCCGCCGCCCCAGGCAGCGCTGCAGCCCCTCGGCGAATGAGCGGCGCAGGGCGAAGCGCCGCCGGTAGGCGCGCGCATAGCCGGCGAGAGCGGCGCGGTCGGGCATGCGCGCGCGCAGTCCGCCGAGGGTGACGGCGAGCGCTTCGGCCGCCTGCAGCGCCAGGCACATGCCTTCGCCGGTGAAAGGATCGCAGAAGCCGGCGGCGTCACCCACCAGCGCCACCCCGTCCCCCACCACCGATGTGCTGCGCTGGGGCAGGCTGCCGGTGGCGAGCAGCGGCCCGAGCCGGGCGCTGCGGGTACGCGCGCGCAGGCTCTCGGTCGCGCGCAGGGCGGCGGCCATCAGGGTGGCGGGCGGACGGTGGCGCAGCAGGCTGCGCGCTGGCTCGGCGAGCAGCAGGTTAAGATTGACCTCGCCGCCGCCCAAGGGCGCCAGGCCGACCTGGCCCAAAGGGCCGAGATGCATTTCACCATGGCGGCCATGCGCGATGCCGGTGGCGCGGCAGACCAGGGCGAAGCGCTGGCGGGGCGGCGGCGCGTCGAGGCCGGCGCGGCGGCGCACCAGGCTCTGCCGTCCATCAGCGCCGATCACCAAGGGCGTGTCGAGGTCGCGCTCTCCACCCTGGTCGCGCAGGCGCAGCCGCCAGAGCGCACCCCGGCGCTCCATCCCCACCACGCGCACCCCTTGGCGCACCTCCGCCCGCTGCGCCGCCGCCGCCAGCAGCACCGCGTCGAAACGATCGCGGCGCACACCGAGGCCGTACGGGCGGAAGGGCGCGATGCCGCATACCGGGTGGTAGTCCGAGCGTACCGCGCCGAGCGGACTGACCAGGCTGAGGCCGAAGAGCGGGTGCGCGCCGGTGGCCATCACCGCCGCTTCGACCCCGGCCTCATTGAGGATGCGCACGCCGTCGGGCGACAGGAATTCGCCGCATGGCTTGCGCTGTGGCGCTGGGGCGGCGTCGAGGACCAGGAGGTCCAGGCCCGGATGTGCACGGGCGCTCAACAGGGCGGTCATCGCCCCCCCCGGGCCGCCGCCGACGATCACCACCGCGCGCGTCTCGGTCATCCGCGCCGACGCTAGGGGCGTTCTGGGCCGGACATAAGCCTTCCCGCCCACGCTGCTACAGCGAACGCGGGCGCGGTGGCGTGGGAACAGCGCGCCGGCCGCGTTACGGACGCGGGCTGCTGCGCGTACCTTCGCCCAGCCAGCGCCCGAGGGTCTCCGCCAGCAAGCGGGCGGAGATCGGCTTGCCCAGGTAATCGCTCATCCCCGCCGCCACGCAGGTCTCGCGGTCGCCGGCCATGGCGTTGGCGGTCAGCGCGATGATCGGGATGGCACGGCACGGCCCGCCGCCGCCGCGGATGGTGCGCGTCGCCTGGTAGCCGTCCATCTCCGGCATTTGACAGTCCATCAGGATGAGGTCGTAGGGCGCACGGTCGGCGAGATCGACCGCTTCGGCGCCGTTGCCGGCGAGATCGACCAAACAGCCCTGGCGGTCTAGGAGATGGGCCGCGACCTTCTGGTTTATGCTGTTGTCCTCGGCGAGCAGGATGCGCCAGCGCCGCGCGGCGTCGCCCCCCTGCTTGCGCTGCTCGAGCACCGGCGCGTCCGGCGCCAGGTTGTGGCGGGTGATCAGCGGTTGCGCCGCCCCGCTCCCCGTGCCGGTGCGCGCGCGGGCGACGATCTCCGCCAGCCCCTGGCGCATCAGCGCCAGGCGCAGCGGGCGGGTGAAGTAGGCACGGAAGCCCGCAGCCGCCAGGCGCTCGGCCTCGCCGCGCAGGCCCTGTGCGGTCAGCATCACCGGCAGGGCGACCGTCCTGAGCGCGAGCGCCTCCAGCAGCGGCACCGCTCCGGCGGCCTTGCGCTGGTCGAGCAGCACCAGGCCGGGGCGAGTCCAGCGCAAGGCCGTGCTGCTCGCGGCGTCGACATCGCCCGCATCCTCGACCTCCAGGCCCCAGGCGCGCAGGGCGCGCACCAAGATGGCGCCGCTCGGCTGACGGTCGCTCAGCACCAGGGCGGGTTGGCCTAGGAGGATGCCGCGCTGGGCCTGCCCAGCGCGATCATCCGCCTCGCGGTCGAGATCGAGGGTGATATCGAGAACGAAGCAGCTGCCGCTGCCGGGCGTGCTGCTGACGGTGATGACGCCGTGCATCAGCTTGCTCAGGCGGTCGCAAATGGCCAAGCCGAGGCCGGTGCCGCCGAAGCGACGCGAGGTGCTGGCGTCGGCCTGGGCGAAGGGCTGGAACAGCCCGGCCTGCTGCTCGGCGGTCATGCCGATGCCGGTGTCGGTCACCGCCAGGCGCAGACGCACCGTGCGCTCGTGGCGCACCATCTCCTCGACCGCCACCACCACCGCTCCGCGTGCGGTGAACTTCACCGCATTGCCGACCAGATTGAGCAGGATCTGCCGCAGCCGGCCCTCATCGCCGACGAGATAGTTGGCGATGTGGTCAGGGTAGTCGAGCAGCAGGTCGATGCCTTTTCCGGCGGCCTTGGCGCTGAGCAGCTCGATGACATCCGCGGTCGCCGTGCGCAGGTCGAAGCGGATGGGCTCGATCTCGAGCCGACCGGCCTCGATCTTGGAGAAGTCGAGGATGTCGTTGATGATGGTCAGCAGGGCGTCGCCGGACATGCGGATGGCCTCGACCCATTCGCGCTGCTCGGCGTTGAGCGCGGTCTCCATCAGCAGCGAGGTCATGCCGATGACGCCGTTTATCGGCGTGCGGATCTCGTGGCTCATGGGGGCGAGGAATTCCGCCTTGGTCCTGCTCGCCGACTCGGCGAGTTGGCGCGCCGCGATGGCTTCGGCGGTGCTGCGCTCGCGGTCCTGCAGCGCCTGCTTGAGCTCGGCCTCGTGCAGCAGCTGGGTGATGTCGGTGCGCAGGCTGATGAAGCCGCCCGAGCGCGTGCGCATCTCGTCGACCCGCACCCAGCGCTCACCCAGGTGCTGCGGCGGAAATGCTTGCGAGGAGCGGATGGCGGCCATACGTCTGGCGACGAAGGCGTCGAGGGACTCGCCCGCGAGCTCTTTGCGGAAGTGCTCGGGGTCGGCCAGCATGGTCTGCCGGATGACTTCCTCATATTTCACGCCCGGGCACAGGAGTTCGGGCGGGATGTGGTAGAGTTCGCGGTACTTGCGGTTGCACAGCACCAGGCGCTCGTCGGCGTCATACATCACGAAGCCGGCGTTGAGGCTCTCGATGGCGTCCTCGAACCGGTCCTTGAGATCGCGGATCTGGGCGTCGGCGCGCAGGCGCTCGGTGATGTCGCTGATGAAGCCGTGCCACAACAGCGCGCCGTCGGCGCGCCGCTCGGGCGCGGCGCGCCCGGACAGCCAGCGCGTCTGGCCGTTGGGGTGGCAGTAGCGGTACTCGCAGCTCCACAGGCCCATCACCTCCTCGGAGCGCGCGATGCTGGCGAGCACCATCTCGCGGTCCTCGGGGTGCAGGTGGTCGATGACCGGCTGCATGCTGTGCGCAAGGTCGTCCTGGCGGAAGCCGTAGATCGTCTCGATGCCGGGCGAGCAATAGGTGAAGCTGCGGCCACCGTCGGGATGGCGCACGAACTGGTAGAGCATGCCCGGGACCTGGTCGGCGACCCGGGCCAGGAGGCGATTGCGCTCTTCGTGCTCAGTCTGCTCGGCGAGCAGCCTGTCGAGCGTGACCTGCTTCAGGCGGAGCTCCAGCAGCAGCTCGATCTGGCGGGCGAGGGTGCGCAGCTGGCGCTGCGCCGGCGCGCTGAGCGAGCGGCGCTGGTGGTCGATGACGCACAGGGTGCCCAGGGGCAGGCGCTCCTCGCCGGCCACCAGCGGGAAACCGGCGTAGAAGTTGACGCGCGGTTCGCCATCGACCAGAGGGTTGCCGGCGAAGCGCGGGTCCTGGTGTGCGTCCTCGACGATCAGCGGATGATCCTGGTCGAGGATGGCGTGCGCGCAGAGGGCGACGTCGCGCCCGGTCTGGGTCGCGGCCAGGCCGTAGCGGCTCTTGAACGATTGGCGGTCCTGGTCGATCAGGCTGATCAGCGCAATGGGGGTGCCGGCGATGACCGCGGCGAGCTCGACCAGGTCATCGATCTCCGCCTCGGGATCGGTATCGAGGATGGCGCAACGACGCAGCAAGGCGAGGCACTGGGCCTCGCGGGGATGCAGGGGAGGGACGATCAGGCGAGACCATTATAGCCCAATTTTTCGCGTTTGGCCATGGCGGGTTAAGGCGCCGTGCTGCGGTCCAGCAGCCTGGAAGTTCCGAGCTTAGGGCTGCCGGCGCCCGCTTGCCGGTGGGCGCGCCGGCGCAGCCCACATCGCGGCGGCCTGCCGGCGGCGGTGGCGGCGCTTGACTTCGCGGCGATCTGGGTGTTCCCTCAAGGAGCAGCTGGGCACCGGCGCACCTGGGCGCGTTGCCCCGGACGAGGGACGTTGACGTGTCGAGCATCGACGATCTGGTCAAGGAATTCCTGGTCGAGAGCTACGAGGGCCTGGATCGGCTCGACCGGGAATTCGTCGCCCTCGAGCAGGACCCGCAGAACCGCGAACACCTCGGCAGCATCTTCCGCACCATCCACACCATCAAGGGCACCTGCGGCTTCTTCGGCTTCGTGCGCCTGCAGGCGGTCACCCACGCCGGCGAAAACCTGCTCAGCCGGCTGCGCGACGGCGACCTGCTGCTCAATCAGGACATGGCCAACGCCCTGCTCGCGCTCGTCGATACCGTGCGCCAGCTGCTCGGCCGGATCGAGGCTACCGGGGTGGAAGGCGACGATGGTCACCAGGGGCTGATCCTGCGCCTGACCGCGCTGCTCAACCTGCCGCCTGCCGCCTCAACTTCCGCGGCTGCCGCTCCGCCTCAGCTGATCGACGATGAGAAGCTGCCGCCAGAGCTCGGCGGACAGGCTGGGCAGGGCACCCTCACCGCCTTGTTCGCTGCCGAGGTGCCGGCAGCCCTCCCGCCCGCAGCCCCCGGGCCACCGCCCGCCTCGGCGGCGAGCGAGCGCCAGCCCGGCACCGATCGCGAAAGGCACGGCACCGCGCGCACCAGTTCGCCCAACCGCGGCTCCGAAACTGCTGACGCGCGCCACGGCGGCAGCGATTCCCACCACCATCGTTCCGACAGCCAGCGCGCCGAGGAGCACAAGGGCGACGCGCATGGACTCGCCGACACCACCATCCGGGTCGATGTGGTGCAGCTCGACCGCCTGATGAATCTGGTCGGCGAGCTGGTGCTGGTGCGCAACCGCATCCTGCAGTTCTCCAACCAGCAGGCCGACAAATCCTTCCTCGCCACCTCGCAGCTGCTCAACCAGCTCACCACCGAACTGCAGGAAGGGGTGATGAAGACGCGCATGCAGCCGATCGGCAACGTGTGGGGCATGTTCCCGCGCGTGGTGCGCGACCTCGCCCAGAGCTGCGGCAAGCAGGTGCGCATCGAGATGGAAGGCAAGGAGACCGAACTCGACAAGACCCTGATCGAGGCGATCAAGGACCCCCTCACCCATCTCGTGCGCAACGCCATCGACCACGGCATCGAGCCGCCCGAGGTGCGCCGTGCGGCGGGCAAGCCGCCCGAGGGCGTGCTGCGCCTGCACGCCTTCCACGAGGGCGGTCTGGTGATAATCGAGATCGCCGACGACGGCGGCGGCATCAACGCGGTCAAGGTGCGCGCCAAGGCCGTCGAGAAGGGGCTGATCACGGCTCAGCAGGCGATCGATCTCGACGAGCGCGGCATAGTCGACCTGATCTACCTGCCTGGCTTCTCCACGGCCGAGAAGGTGACCAACGTCTCCGGGCGCGGCGTCGGCATGGATGTGGTGCGCAACAATATCGAGCGCATCTCCGGCCATATCGACATCCAGAACCGGCCTGGCCAGGGCACCACCTTCATCATCAAGATCCCGCTCACCCTCGCCATCATCCCCGCCCTGCTCATCACCAGCGGCGGCGAGCGCTTCGCCATCCCCCAGGTCAGCCTGCTCGAACTCGTCCGCCTGGATTCCAGCCAGGCGCCCGAGCAGGTCTACGGTGCGCCGGTCCACCGCCTGCGCGGCCAGCTGCTGCCATTGGTCTTCCTCAACCGCGAGCTCGGCCTGCCGGAACCAGCGCCGGGCGACAAGCAGAACCTCATCGTGCTGCAGGCCGATGACCGCCGCTTCGGCCTGGTGGTCGACGCGGTCAACGATGCCGAGGAGATCGTGGTCAAGCCGCTCGACCAGACCCTCAAGGGCCTGCAGGTCTATGCCGGGGCGACCATCCTCGGCGACGGCCAGGTCGCCCTCATCCTCGATGTGCTCGGTCTCGGATTGCGTTCGCATGCGGTCGACCTCGCCGGCGAGCGCCAGGAGGTGCCCGTCGAACCGGTCTCCGAGCATCCGCACCAGGCGATGCTGCTCTTCACCAGCCCGGACGATGGGCGCATGGCCATCCCGCTGCACCAGGTCGCCCGGCTCGAGGAGCTGCCGCGCACGGCCATCGAGCGCGTGGGCGCCTGCGATATCGTGCAGCTGCGCGGTGAGATCATCCCGCTGATCTACGTTTTCAACCACCTGCCCGAACGGCGCAAGGAGCCGCGCAACCCCGGCTGCGGCCTGCCTGACGGCATCATCCAGGTCGCCATCCACGCCTTCCAGGGCCGCCAGGTCGGACTGGTGGTCGGGCGCATCCTCGACGCGGTGGACGCTACCGGTTCGGTGCAGCGCGCCGCCGGTCGCACGGGCATCCTCGGCTGCCTGGTGATCAACCAGCGCGTCACCGAGATCCTCGACATCGAAGGGTTGGTGCGCGGGGCGCTGCCGCAGTTCTACGACCAGCTGCAGCCCGCCGGCGGCTGAGCGCGCGCGGCAGGCTGGTGCTCAAGCCGGGCGTGCTGGCGGCGGACGGTCAGTGCGGGCGATGCTCGCCTCGACGTAGCGCAGTCCGATGTCGGCTATGCGGTAATCGCCCGCCGCGAGCTCCAGTTCATGCTCGCGGATGGCGCCTGCCAAGCGCTTGATGCCGTCGTACAGGGTGCCGCCCCGGCCCTTGGCGAGCATGCGCAGATCGTCGTAGCACAGCGTTTCCATGTCCGCTGGAAAGCCCTGCTCGGCGAGACAGGCGAAATCGAGCGCGGCGCGCCGAGCGAGCGTGGTGGTGAAGGCGGCGCCGGGGAAAGCGCTACGTTTGATGTTCATGGCAGCACCGAGGGTACCTGCGCGCGCGGACGTGCGTGTTCCGGTCATCATACCACATCCGTGCGCGAACGCAGCAGCAAACCGGTGCAGCACTGGCGACCGATCATCGGGACCCCGGCCTGCTGACAGCGGCGGCTGGACGCGTTACAGGCCCGTTACACACCGTGCATCCCCGGCGGGGAACATGCCGGTGGAGGTAACCCATGCACCATTTCCAACCCGCCACCATCGCGCTGCTCAGCCTGCTCACCGTCGCGGCGGCATCTGCCCAGACCAGCGATCCCCTGCTGGCGACCGCCCTCGCT
>JAYVMM010000619.1:0-9039 GCA_043758975.1 Planctomycetota bacterium
CGCCCGAGCCGCTCTCCTCGCCGAGGATGCCGTGGTCGGGGTGGCGGGCGCGGATGCGGCGAATGAGCGCATCCTCGACCAGGCCGTCGACGTGGCTGACGTAATCGCGGTCGCCCTTGGCGCGCACATCCTGCTGCGCCACGGTGGAGAAGTGCTCACGCGCAATGCGCCCGCCGGCGCGCGCCAGCTCGATGATGAAGGAGCGCATGCCGGCCATCGCGGGATCGTCGGCGGTCGGCGCAAGCGGTCAATGCGGGCCTCGCTGGCGCAGCGCGGGCCGGCGCAACGCGCGCCCGCTTCAGGCCGGCACCCCCCCGGGAACGAAGTCCTCGAGGGTGACCGAGGCGCGCAACAGCGCGCGCGCCTCCGCCGCCGAGGCGATGGCGCCCAGTCCGAGCGCCTGCACCAGGATGTTGCCCAGCGCGGTGGCTTCGACCGGCCCGGCCACCACCGGCAGGCGGCAGGCGTCGGCGGTGAGCTGGCAGAGCAGACGGTGCTGGCTGCCGCCGCCGATGACATGTACCGCGGTGAGCGCTCGTCCGCTCACCTGCGCGAGTGCGCTGGCGCAGCGCCCGTAGGCGCTCGCCAGGCCGTCGAGCACCGTGCGCACCAGCGCACCGTCGCTCTCAGGCACCGGCAGCCCGCGCTCCTTGAGTGCGGCGCGGATGCGCACCGGCATGGTGTCCGCACCCTCGCCCGGGGGCAGGAAGCGCGCGTCGTCGACTTCGAGCTCGCCGCTGCTCGCCGGCGCCTCCCCGGCGAGGCGCGCGAGTTCGGCGTAGCTGTACTCGCGCCCATCGCGGGCGAAGCCGCGGCGGCATTCCTGCACCAGCCACAGGCCCATGATGTTGCGGTTCAGGCGCACGCTGCCGCCATGCCCAGGGAAGGCGCCGATCTCGTTGCTGAGTCCGGCCGCGCGCGCGGCGTCGGTGGTCGCCGCCTGCGCCAGCACCACCCCCATCAGCGACCAGGTACCCGAGCTGAGGTAGGCGGTGGTGGCGGGGTCGCCGGGCGAGGCGGCGACCGCGCTGGCGGTGTCATGCGCGGCCGGCACCACGATCCAGGGCGGTGTGCCGGCGATGCCGAGCTCGCGCACCAGCTCGGGGCGCAGGCGACCGAGGCGGGTGCCGGGCGGGACGATGGGGCAGAACATGCGGATCGGCAGGCCCAACCGCACGAGCAGCTCGGTATCCCATTCCGCCCGGCCGGCGCGCGCCAGCTGGGTGGTGCCGGCGAAGCTCCATTCGCTGCGCATCTCGCCGCTCAGCCAGTAGTGCAGGGTGTCGGGGATGGTGAGCAGGCGCGCCGCACGCTTGATGGTCTCCGGATGCTGCAAGAGCTGCGCGCCGAGCTGGTAGACGGTATTGATCGGCAGCGAGCGCACGCCGGTGCGGTAGAACAGCTCGCGCTCGGCGACCAGGCGGTGGACATGCTCGGCGATGCCCTCGGTGCGGCGGTCGCGGTGGTTGTAGGGCAGCTCGATGAGCGCGCCGCCGGCGTCGAGCAGGCAGTAGTCCACACCCCAGGTGTCGACTCCGATCGAACTGATCTCCCCGGGATAGCGCGCGCAGGCCTCGCTGATGCCGCGCTTGATCTCCTGGAACAGCGCCGGCAGGTCCCAGCGCAGGGTGCCGTCGATGGTGACCGGGCCATTGGCGAAGCGGTGGATGACCTCGAGCGCGATGCGCCCGTCAGCGACGGTGCCGACGATCACCCGTCCGCTCTCAGCCCCGCAATCGACCGCGATGATGCGCAGCAGGCGCGGCTCCGCGTTCGCGTCCGCGCTCATGGCGCGCGCGCCGGCGCCGGCCCGCTCAGCGCCTGGGCGCGGTACTTCTCGTCCGGGCGCGCCAGGAGATGGTCGATCACTTCCGCGGGCAGCAGGTTGATGCCGCCGGCAGCGAGGGCGCCGAGGCGGATGCGCGCCGCCTTGACCGCCATGGCGGTGATGTTGCGCGCCTCGGTGGGGTTGGCGGCGAGGGCGATGAAGCCGTGGTTCTGCATGTACACCGTCTTGGGCACCTCGCGGTGGCGCTCGCGGTAGGCGTCGACGCCCTCCTTGATGGTGCGCGCCAGCACCACGCCGGGATCGACGTAGGGCACAAAGACCGCATCGCGTCCGAGCACCACCGCCTCGTCGGGGAACATGCGCCCGGCGAGGTGCTCGCGCCAGCGCGGACTACAAGTAAGGCTGTTGATCGCGGTGGGGTGGGTGTGGGCGATCACCGTAACCCCGGGGTAGCCGAGCAGTACGGCATGGAACAAGGTCTCGACCGAGGGCCGCCGCTTCTGCGCGGGATCGACCTTGGCCTCTTCGTAGACCGCCTTGATGCGCACCTCGTCGGCTACCTCGCCCGCCATCAGGCTGAGGATGCGCGCGAAGTCGAGGTGGACGAAATCGCCCTCGCCCATGGTGCTCAGCGAGCAACCGCTGCCCTTGACGTAGAAGGTGCGCTCGTCGAGGCGCGCCGAGGTGTTGCCCTCGCCGAGGATGGCGCAGTCGCCGCCGGGCTCGCCGAGGTGGTTGGACATCGCGACCAGGTCGCTGAGTATGCTCATGGCTACTTCCGCACGGTTCGATCAGGTTGGTTACGGCGCGCTCGCGGAATGCGCGGGCGCGCCGGCGGCAGGGTTATATGCGGCGGGCGGGCGGGAAAAGGCCGGACAATTTTGACCTCGTGCGGCCAGGCGCGCAGGGGCGGCGCCAGCCCCGACCCGCTGCCGGCCTGTTCCTGCAATAGCATGATATTGACTTCGGTCTGCGCGGTGGGGATACTCCCCGGCATGGGCCAGCCATGAGCCAGCGCGTCCTGCACGAGGCCGGCGTCGAGCATCTCACCGCCGAGGCGTTGTTCCCGCCGGTAGGCGTGCCGCTGCACGTGCACCAGCCGGTGCACGAGGGCAACGTCCCGCTGCACGACCACGATTTCCTCGAGCTCGCCCTGGTGGTGGGCGGCCACGGCGTGCACCGCACCATCCACGGCGAAGCGGCGATCGGCGCCGGCGATCTGCTCATCCTCCATCCCGGACAGTGGCACGCCTACGAGCGCTGCCGCTCGCTCACCCTCTACAACCTCCTGCTCGGGGTCGAGCTGATGACGCGCGAGCTCAGCTGGGCGCGCAGCGACCCCCAGCTCGCGCCGCTCTTCCCCGCACGCCTGGGCGCCCCCGGCCAGCCGCCGCGCAGCTCCGACCAGGGCGTCATGCGCCTGCACCTCGAGCGCGCGCCGCGCGCCGGGCTGGTCGCCGAGCTCGAGCTGGTGCGCGAGCTCAGCCGCCGCCACGACCCGGTGCAGGCGCGCCCGGAGATCCTCGCCCACCTCCTGCTCATCCTCAGTGCGATCAGCCGCGAGGTGCCGGCGAGCGGGCGCACGCGCGCGCTCAGCGGGGGCACCGAGCCCGACCCGGCGGTGGTCACCGCGGTGCACGCGCTCGAGGAGCGCCTCGACCACGACTGGGGGCTGGTCGAGCTCGCGCGCCTGCTCGGCCTCAACCGCTCCTACCTGGTGCGCCTGTTCAAGCGCCACACCGGACAGTCGCCGATGGCCTGGCTGGCGCGCAGGCGCGCCGAGAAGGCGGCGGTGCTGCTGCTCACCACCGAGCTGCCGGTGGCGGCGGTCGGGCGCGCGGTGGGCTGGCGCGACCCCAACTACTTCGCCCGCCGCTTCCGCGCCGCCTTCGGCCTGAGCGCGCGCGAGTACCGCCAGCAGCTGCCCTGCCCGGCGCTGGTACGCGCGGTGGACGACTGGATCCAGTGGTAGAGGATGCCGCCATGACCACCCGCGGAATGAGCCTGCCCATCACCACCTACCGCCGCCGGCGCGCGCGCGCCGCCGCGCTGGTGGCGGCGGCGCATGAACGCGCGCTGCCCATCCTGCTCATCGGCTGCGGCGAGGAGCGCTTGCGCAGCGTGCGCCAGGATCAGTGGTTCGACTACTACAGCGGCTGCGCCGAGCCTGACGCCGCCCTGCTCATCGATCCCACCACGAGCCCGCGCGACACCCTCTTCCTGCACTCCGGCGATCCGGGGCGGGTGATCTGGGACGGCCCCCGCCTCGGCCCCGACGCGCGCGCGCGGCGGCTGCACGGGGTGCAGGCGGTGGACCACCGCGAACGCCTCGAAGAGCTGGTGGCGGCGGCGGCCAAGCGCGCCGGCCACCGCTGCGCGATGCTCACGCGCGAGCGCGAGCCGGGCTTCCAGGCCGAGCAGTTCGCGGCCTGGAAGAAAAAGCTCAAGGGCGTGACCCTGGTCAACGCCGAGCCGACGCTGGTGCACCAGCGCATGTACAAGGACGCCGACGAGGTCACCTGGCTGCGCCGCGCCATCGCCATCACCCGCGCCGGTCTGCGCGCCACCCTCCCGCTCGTGCGCAAGCTGCGCGGCGAGGCCGAGGTGGCGAGCCTGCTGACCATGCACTACCGCAAGGTCGCCTACGCCCCGCTCGCCTTCCCGCCCATCGTCGGCAGCGCGCTGCACGGCGCCACCCTGCACTATCCGCACAACGACCAGGCGCTGGTCGCGCAGGCGCCGCTCTTGATCGACTCCGGCGCCACCGCCGGCGGCTACTGCGCCGACGTCACCCGCACCGTGCCCCAGCACGGGCGCTTCAGCGACCGCCGCTTCCGCGAGGTCTACGAGCTGGTGCTGCACTGCAACGCGCTCGGACGCGCGCACGCGCGCCCGGGCATCACCCGCGACGAGCTCAACGAGATCGCCTGGAAACCGATCATCGACGCCGGCTTCACCCGCCACCACGGGCTCTCGCACCACATCGGCCTGGATGTGCACGACCCCGCCGACTACAGCGTGCCGTTCGCGCCCGGCATGGTGATCTCCAACGAGCCGGGGGTCTACCTGCCAGAGGAGGGCTTCGGCATCCGCATCGAGGACGACCTGCTGATCACCGCACACGGCTGCGAGGAGCTGACCAGAAGCATCCCCAAGGGCATCGCCGAGCTCGAGGCCTGGATGCGCCCCTGAGGGCATCAGGCATCAGGCATCAGGCAGCGGGCAGCGGGCAGCGGGCGCACGCGGCTGAGCTTTCAGCTCTGGCTCAGGCGCCGGCACTCGCGCTGCGCCCGGTGGGGGCGTCGAGGCGCAGGCGCAGCTCCTCGTCCATGCTCGCCAGGCGCCCAGGCAGGCGCTCGCCGAGGCTGCGGAAGAACTCGGCGATGAGGGTGACCTCGCGCTTCCAGCCGGCGACATCGACATCGAAGAGCTCATGCAGCGCGCTGGGCGTCAGCCCGAGGCCGTCGGTATCCAGGCTGCCGGGGGTCGGCAGCAGGCCGATCGCGCTGGGCTGGCTCACTCCAGCGCCCGCCACGCAGTCGGTGATCCATTTCAGCACCCGCATGTTCTCGCCGAAGCCTGGCCACAGATAGCGCCCGTCCGCACCCTTGCGGAACCAGTTGACGAAGAAGATCTTGGGCGCCAACGCGCCCAGGCGCTCGCCCATCTCCAGCCAATGGCCCAGATAGTCGCCCATGTGGTAACCGCAGAACGGCAGCATGGCGAAGGGGTCGCGGCGCAGCACGCCGGTGCGACCGAGGGTGGCCGAGGTGGTCTCCGAACCGGTGGTGGCGCCGAGGAAGACCCCGTGCTCCCAGGAGAAGGCCTGGTTGACCAGGGGGATCACCCCCGGGCGGCGCCCGCCGAACAGGATCGCCGAGATCGGCACCCCGGCGGGGTCGTCCCAGCGCTGGTCGATCACCGGGCAGCGCGCGGCGGCGACGGTGAAGCGCGCATTGGGATGGGCGGCGGGGGTGGCGGAAGTGGCGGAAGTGGCGCTCCAGGCGCGGCCCTGCCAGTCGGTCAGGCCCTCTGGCGGGGTCTCGCTCAGGCCCTCCCACCACACATCACCGTCGGCGGTGAGCGCGACGTTGGTGAAGATGGTGTCGCGCGCGATGGTGGCGATGGCGGCGGGATTGGAGCGCGCGCTGGTGCCGGGCAGCACGCCGAAGAAGCCGGCCTCGGGATTGACCGCGCGCAGCCGCCCGTCGGCGCCGATGTGCAGCCAGGCGATGTCGTCGCCCAGGCAGCGCACGGTCCAGCCCGGCAGCGCCGGCTCGAGCATCGCCAGGTTGGTCTTGCCGCAGGCGCTGGGGAAGGCGGCGGTGAGGTAGTGGTCCTGCCCCGCCGGCGAGGTGAGGTGGAGGATGAGCATGTGCTCGGCCATCCAGCCCTCGTCGCGCGCCATGCGGCTGGCGATGCGCAGGGCCAGGCACTTCTTGCCGAGCAGGGCGTTGCCGCCGTAGCCCGAGCCATACGACCAGATCGCCGGCTGGTCGGGGAAGTGCACGATGTACTTGCGCGCCGGGTCGGCCTCGCACGGCCAGGCGACGTCACGCTGCCCGGGGGCGAGCGGCGCGCCCACCGAGTGCAGGCAGGGGATGAAGGCACCGTCCGCGCCCAACGCCTTGAGCGCGGCAACGCCCATGCGCGTCATCAGGCGCATGCTCGCGGCAACGTAGGGCGAATCGGTGAGCTCAATCCCGATCTTCGCCACCGGGGAGCCGATCGGGGCCATGCAGAAGGGCACCACGTAAAGCGTGCGCCCGGCCATCGCCCCGGCGAACAGGCCGCGCAGGGTGGTGAGCATCGCCTGCGGCTCCGCCCAGTTGTTGGTCGGCCCGGCATCCTCGCGGCGCGCTGAGCAAATGAAGGTGCGCTCCTCGACCCGCGCCACGTCGCTGGGATGGGTGCGCGCAAGGAAGCTGCCGGGGCGCTTGGCCGGGTCGAGGGCGATGAGGGTGCCGTTGGCGACCATCAGCGCGGTGAGGGCGCGGAACTCCTCAATGCTGCCATCGCACCACTGCACTGCCGCCGGGCGGCACAGGGCGACCACCTCGGCGACCCAGGTGAGCAGGCGGGCATGGCTGGTCGGCGGCATGGCTGGCTCCTGGGCATGTGTGTTGTGTGCGCGCTGCCAGGCGCGCAAGCGCAGCGCCTGCTGCAGTCCGCGGCACTGGCCGGGCCGGCGCGGCTTGTCCCGCGCGCCCCCCAGATAGGATACCTCAGCAACGCCGGAGCCGCCATGGACTGGGAAGGGAAGATCGCTACCTCGCAGCTCAGCTGCGCCGCGAGCGGGCGGACGCTCTCGCCAGGCGAGCCCTTCTATTCCGGCCTGGTGCTTGCCGGGTCTGAGTTCCTGCGCCGCGACTATGCGGTCGAGGCCTGGCCGGAGCAGGACCACGCGGTGATGATCAGCTGGTGGCGGCAGCGGGTGCCATCGCCGGAGCAGGACCGCCGCGCCTTCCGCCTCAACGCCGAGGCGCTGGCGCAGATCTTCGCCAACCTCAAAGACACCCGCGCGCGCATCCCGCAATGCCTGGCCTACGTGGTTGCGCTCGCCCTGGTGCGCGCGCGCAAGCTGCATTTCGTCGGGGTCGAGAGCCACGCCGAGGGCGCGCTCCTGGTGGTCGAGGACCGCCGTGCGCATTTGATGCACCGCATCCGCGATCCCGTGATGACACCCGCGGAGGAGCGCGCGGTGCTCGACAACCTGCTCGCGGTCTCCGGGGGCGAGGAAACCGCCGCCGAGCCGGATGCGGGCTGAGCCGCAGGCTGGAGTCGTGAGCACAACCTGGCGGCGGCCATCAATGCATGACCCGGCCAATCCAGCCCGGAGACGCAGCCATAATTGCGCAGATCGTGCACAAGGGCATTTCCCACAACGGCTTGTCGATCTGCGCGTTAGCAGGCGTTGCGCAGATTGCTGCGCCTGCCTGGACCCCTGACGAGTCGTAATGACCTCGCCTTCTGCGAAGCCGATTTGGTCGAACGCCCCGCCGTGGATCTGTTGACGTCTCTGTGGACGGCGGTCGATGCGTTGCGCTTGCCCGATTCGACCTCGAAACTCGTCGAGCGTGGTGCCGCCAACGCCGCGCAGGTCGTCCACCACGGCCCGCCGCAGGGCCTCAAGGCCAAGGCCAAGGCCGCTGCGCCTTAGATGGTTGGTGCTCACGCGGACGTAGGCGACGAAGATCTCGGACATAGGAAAATTATCGCTCTACCGGGAATGCCGTGGGTACGTTACCCGTATGGGTCTATTGCGACTCATTAAGGTTCTGTCGCCGTGCTCTCCCTGCAGGCGATCGCCTGGGGGTCACCGAAGGCATCATTCGTGCTTTAAGCGCGCAGCTGTCATAGGAAATTCCATGTTGAGCCTGGGCTCAGGGAACCATTAGGAATGGATTTAGCCGCCGTTTCCTGCGTGTCTGGTCGACATCGAGACGGGTTGCGACCAAAATCGGTTTCTCACTCTGACTTCCGTTTAATCTGGCCACTACGTTTTAGTGCGTTCTTTCTGCCCTTCAGGGACTAATGCGCTGCAGCCATCCAGTGCCCGGCTCCCCGCCTCGTGCCTGCTCGAGGAAGGCCGCCAAGGCAATCTCCGCCGCCTTGAGATGCTGCCACGTTTGCGGCTCGCAGGCATGCCGGTCGAGCCGATCCAGACCGTGTAGCACAGCGATCACCGAGGCCATGCCGATGGGTCGGCGTTTGAGGTCAAGGCACCAGCTGTCCATGTGCGCCGCTATGCTCTGATTGCCTCCCGCCACGGTCTGGCTGGCGAAAGCAAACGAGAGGCGATCACTCGCCTGTCGCACATGATCCGCGGCATCACCTGGACGGATGCATTCGTCCCCCGCTTCGTCCCACCAGTTTGGCGTCCGCATCGTTGTGGCCATGGTGAGGAGCATAACGGCTTTTGTCCCAAAGCACGGGGCGTCATGGCCCCTATTCTCCCACCGTTTTCCGTTGCTTGGCCTCAGCAATCGCTCTCGGTGTGAGTGCACCGTGGAAGTCCCGGCGCACATGCGCCCAGCAGAGCAGGCGGATGATGACGTTATCGCCGGGTCCGCAGGGAAATACTCCAGCTGGCCGTTGCGAATGTGCTGACGAGATCAGGACCCGCGAGCAGACCGGAATATGCGGTCCCGAAGGTCGCACGGACATGGGGAGACTCGACCGTCGTCCACGCGGGATGGCGTTGGAATGGCCGTGACGCTGTTGCGACAATTATCAGGGGCAACAGGTCG
>JAYVMM010000620.1:0-2086 GCA_043758975.1 Planctomycetota bacterium
TGGAAGTAGCCGCCGGTCGGGCCCTCGGGGCCGATCAGGGCGAGCGCGACCGCGGTGCGGGCACCGACCTCAACCGAGAGCGTGGCGCCCTCGCCGCCGAGATCAGTCTTGACCCAGCCGGGGTGGGCGGCGTTGACCTTGACCGCGGTGCCTTTGAGAGTCAGGGCGAGTTCGACGGTGTAGAGGTTGAGCGCTGCCTTCGAGCTGTCGTAGGCGCTGAAGCGCGCCGGGAAAATGCCCGAGTTGGGGTCGGCATGCTCGGCGATCGAGCCGAGCACGCTGCTGAGGTTGACGATGCGCCCAGCGGGTGAGCGCTTGAGCAGGGGCAGGAAGGCCTGGGTCACCGCGATCAGACCGAAGAAGTTGGTCTCGAACACCCGGCGGAAGGTGGCGACGGTGGTGGTCTCGGGCCCGGTTTCGGCGGCGTAGTCGAGGATGCCGGCATTGTTGATCAGGATGTCGAGGCGGCCGAAGCGACGATCGAGTTGGGCCACCGCGGCCTGGATCGAGGCCGGGTCGGTGACTTCGAGCGCGATCGCTTCGGCGCTGATGCCTTCCTTGGCCAGCCCGGCGACCGCGGTCGCGCCGCGTCCGGCGTCGCGGCAGCCGAGCAGGACCGTGATGCCCTCGCGACCGAGCTGGCGGGCGGTCTCCAGGCCGAGGCCCTTGTTGCCGCCGGTGATCAGGGCGATGCGGTTGGCTGCGCTCATGGCGGGATACCTGCTCGGAAGGTGTTTGAGGTGGACGCGGTTGGAGAAGACCGCCATGGACGACGAGCGCAAGCCGATTCGCTCAACCGCTGGACACCGTGCGCTAGGGCCTCGCGCTGCGCGCCGGCAACCTGGCGCGCGCCCGCCTGAATGCGCGCCGGATGAGCGCGCGGCGGCGGCTGCGGCAGACCCGGTTTCAGTAGCCCTGGGTGCGGTCGACCTGGTAGAGCAGGGGGGCGCCGCTCTGCCAGCGATCGAGCTGGGCGTTGACCAGCTCGGTCCAGCGCCGCGGCTTGCCCGAGCTGGTGTTCACCGAATGGCCGGAGATGAGCACATTGTCCAGGGTCCACAGCGGATGCCCCGGCGGCAGCGGCTCCGGCACCGTGACGTCGAGTCCGGCGCCGCCGATGCGCCCACTGGCGAGCCCCTCGATCAGCGCCTCCTGGTCGAGGGTCGAGCCGCGCCCGACATTGACCACCAGCGCGCCGGGCTTGAGGCGCGCGAACAGGGCGCGCGAGAGCAGGCCCTGGGTCGCCGGCGTCGCCGGCAGTGCGAGCACCACCGCATCGCAGTGCGGCAGCTCGTCACTAAGCGCGGAAAAGGCGCGCACCGCGCGCACGCCAGGCGGGCAGGCGCTCTCACCCTGCCGGCGGAAGGCGGTCACGCGCGCGCCACAGGCGCTAAGGCGCACGGCGATGGCGCGCCCGATGCTTCCCAGCCCGAGCAGAGCGACGTGCGCCTGGTCGAGATCGCGGCAGAGCGCGCTCTTGGTCCAGCGCTGGTCGAGACCATGGCGGACCTGGTGGTGGAGGTCGCGCCCGAGCGCGAGCAGGAGCGCGAGCGCGTGCTCGGCGGCGGGCTCGGCGAACACCGAGTTCGCGCTCGTCAGCAGGATGCGCTCCGGCACATGCAGCCAGCGTTCCGCGCCCGCGCTCATCAGCTGCAGCCAGCGCAGGCGCGGCATGGCATTGAGCTGTTCCGGGGTGGGGAAGCCGATGCAGGCTTCGGCCTCGCTGAGCACCTGCGCGGTGGCCTCGCGCAATCGCGGGACATGGAAATCGGGGTGGGGCTGGAAATCATTGCCCCAGCAGACGACGGGTGCGTTCATGGCCGCATGCTAGCGGCGGCCCGGTCCGCTACCATGCGCCAGGAGCCGGTGGACGCACGGCGCGCGCCTTGGGATCAGGGCGCTACCTGGCTGGTGAAGCTATAGGTGCCGGAGGCGAGGGCGAGCTCGAGCCAGCCGGCGGCGAAGCCGCCCACCCTCACGCCCGCGGCGGCGGCGAGCGGTTGTTCGCCTTCGCGCACGCCCGCGGGGCCGTCGCAGGGCAGGAAGAGCGTGGCTGAGGTGTTGGATGGCACCGTGAGCGTGAGTT
>JAYVMM010000621.1:0-3295 GCA_043758975.1 Planctomycetota bacterium
CGTCGATGGCGTGCTGGTCTGCCAGCAATGCGTCGACAGCCTGCCCGGTGAGGCCCAGGTCCAGATCAACCAGCTGCGCGCGATGCGCGGGCTCAGCGCCACCACCTACAGCGTGAACCTGGCGCGGCACCCCGGGCTGCACCTCTTCAGCTTCACCACCGCCGGCAACATCACCGTGCACCGCCGGGTGGTGCGCAGCGATGGCACCTTCCTCGCGCCCGCCCTGCCTGCCGGAGGCGCGAGCGCCGCTACCGCCCCGCCATCCCCGCCGGTACCGCCAGCGCCAGCGCGAACGCCGGCGGCGCCGGCAGCCGCACCGGCTGCCACCCCGACGGCGCCCGCCGCGCCACGGGTCGGTATGCGCGCGGCTGCCGCAGTGCTGGCGCTGGCACTGTGCCTCGGCGGCGCCGCCACCCTGGTCCTGCGCCATGGCGGCACCGGTGGCGGCCCTGCCAACGCGAGCGCACCCCCGCCGCCGACGCCGGCCCCAGTGCGCACCCGCTTCGACTACGCGGTCGACCCGCTGCAGGCCTGGATCCAGGCACGCGACGACCGCGACTGCCCGGAACTGGTGCGCCAAGCGCTCACCTTGGAGCTCACTAAGCGGCGCAGCCTGCAGCTCGATGAGGCCGAGACCGCGTTCAAGGACGGGCGCAGCGCCGACGCCGCCCGCATCATAGCCGCGCTCACCCTGCCCGACGACATCTCCTTCCGCGAGCTGCGCACGCGCGAGGATGATCTGCGCAAACGCATGGCCGAGGCGCGCTCGCTCGCCCCGCTCAAGCCCGCGCCGACCCCCGCGACACCACCCGCCCCGCCCGCTGTCCCGGTCGCGGTCCTGACCCTAGCCCATCCGCCCACCCCGCTGCCGGTACCTGAGCCCGGGGCAGTGGCGGGGGAATGCGTGAAATTCCCAGGCAAGGACCTGGTGAGCGAGGATTCGCCGCTGTGGAAGCGCGTGCATAACGATCTCCATCTCGGGGTCGACGCGGCGGAGGTGCGGCGCACCCTGCTGCTTGAGGGCGGCACCTACCAGGTGTGGGTGCAGGCGCTCAACCGCGGGCGCGACTCCACCCTCCAGGCGGTGATCGGCGGGGTGCGCGCTCGTCCGCTGGAGATCAAAAGCGGGAGCCGCGGGCTGTGGCTGGCGCTGACCAGCGATAACCGCCCCGCCTTCGCCCTGCCCGCCGGCAGCTGCCTGCTCGAGTTCTCGGCCACCGGACGCGGCCTCGAACTGCTTCAGATCATGATCAGCGACAGCGCGCTGCCCGCCCCCGACCAGCCCGAGCGCCTGCATCCGCGCCCGGCGCGCTGGGCTGTCGCGGCGCCGAGCGAAACGCCGCTGACCACCGCCATCCTGGGCTGGAAGCCGCGCTTCGTCCAGACCACCAAGGACGGCCAGGTGCGTTCCCAGCTACTCGACGGTACGGTCTACCTGCCGCCAGGCTGGCCGGGCGGCATTCAGGGCTTCTGGAAGTCGGCACGCCTTGCGGTCAAGAAGCGCCATGCCATGACCCTCGACTTCCGCGACAGCGCGACCGACAAGGGCGGCATCGCCCTGCTCCTGCACCCCGGGCGCCTCGACCGCAAGCAGCTGGTGGTGACGGTCTACGACGTCGGCGGCAAGAATGTGGTGCTGCCGCCCTTCCAGTTCAATGGCAACGGCGAGTGGGAGGTCTTCACCATCGCCGCCAAGGGCGACCTGGAGGGCGCGCCGATCGGCAGCGTCGTGCTCGAGGACGACCCCGGTAGCGACTTCCCCGCCGATGACGGCTTCATCCTCGCCAAGGCGGCGACCTGCATCAACCAGACGCCCACCCCCGCCACCCTGGCGCTGCGCCCGCCCGCGCTGGTGCGCGATGAGCACCGGCAAAAGAACCTACTCAAGCTGCTCGAGGCGATCAGCCGCTTCCGCAAGCACTCCCTGGCCAAGGCCACCGATCCGGCCAAGTTGCGCCTGCTGGTGGGCGCTCCCCTGGGTGCCGAATGGCGCGCCGCCGCCAAGACCCATCTCGATGCCCTGCTGCCTGGACGGCTGCCGGTGGAGCTCTCCAGTGAGCTGATGTTCCAGGATGCCTGGCTCGATGGCCTGACCAAGGGCCAGGGCGCAGGCGCGCCCGCCCAACTCGATGCCCAGGGCCAGCACATCGTGATCGTAGCGAGCGCTGGCGCCGAGCTGAGTGCGGGCATGACCCCCGGCCAGGCGCTCGACGGCTTCTGGAAGAAGCGTCTGGAGCAGCTGATCAACAACGGTTACCTGCCGGTGGCGGTGCTCGGGCCGAGCCTGGTGTCGCCCGACCGCCGCGCCGACGCCGACAAGCTGTGGGGCGAGCTGCAGGATTTCATCACCAAGCAGCTGCCCGGCCTGCCGATGATCGACCTGCGCGCCACTCCGCTCGGGCAGGCCGGCGAGTTCGGCGTGGATGCGCAGGACTTCACCGCCGCCATGCTTGCCGACGGCTATGGCGAGTTCATCTACTGGCTGCGCCGCGCCGGCGGGGCCAAATGAGCATGGGCCGGCGATGACCCAGCTGGTGCGCCTGGCCACCCGTATGAGCCCGCTTGCGCTGTGGCAGGCGCACGAGGTGGCGCGCGTGCTGCGTCGGCACCACCCGCGTCTGCGCACGGAGCTGGTGCCGATGAGCGCGAGCGCCGACGGCGACCATGCCACCCCGCTCTACCGCCTGGGCAGCATCGGGGTGTTCTGCAAGGAGGTCCAGCAGGCCGTGCTCGAAGGCCGCGCCGATGCCGGCGTGCACAGCTGCAAGGACCTGCCCACCAGCGAGCCCGAAGGCCTGGTGCTCGCCGCGGTGCTGCGCCGCGCCGATCCGCGCGATGCCCTCATCGGTGCCGCTAGCATCGCCCTCCTGCCGCCCGCTGCTCTTATCGGCACCTCGAGCCTGCGCCGCCAGGCGCAGCTCGCCCAGTTGCGCCCTGACCTGCGCTTCACCAGCATCCGCGGCAACGTACAGACCCGCCTGCGCAAGGTCGCCACCGGCGAGGTGGCGGCGACGGTGATGGCGCTGGCCGGGCTCGATCGCCTCGGGCTGCGGCGCGCAGCCGGCGCCGTCGCCCTCGACCCGTGGCAGGAATGCACCCCGGCCCCGGCGCAGGGCGCGGTGGCGGTGGACTGCCGCCAGGCCGACGCCCGCACCCGCTACCTGCTGCGCTGCCTCGACCACCATGACAGCGCGCGAGCGGTCACGCTCGAGCGCAGTGTGCTCGCCGGCCTCGCCGGCGGCTGTTCGCTGCCCTTCGGCTGCCTGGCCCGGCGAGCGGGCGCGCTCTGGCAGGC
>JAYVMM010000622.1:0-3495 GCA_043758975.1 Planctomycetota bacterium
TGAAGGTGGCCAAGACCGGCCTTGGCACCCAGCAGGTGCGCGCCGCCATTGCGCGCTCGGTCGGCCTCGACGCTGAGGTGGTGGCCTGCGCCGGCAACCGCGACCGCGCCGGGCGCTGCGTCCAATGGTTCAGCCTGCCGGAGGCGCTGGTCGACCATCCTGGCCCGCTGCGCCGCGCTGGGGTCCAGGGCAAGATGCAGGTGCTTGAGCTCACCGCCTCGCACAAGGCGGTGACCCCGGAACTGGTCGAGCGCCTGAGCTGGACGCTGACCCTGCGCGGCGCCGCCGCCGGCGACGGCTACCGCGCCGCCCGTCGCCTGCTCGACCGCCTGCGCCATGCCGGCTGCCCGAACTACGTCGCGCCCGAGCGCTTCGGCGCCGCCGGCGCCCACGCCCGCCTCGGGCGCAAGCTGCTCGCCGGCGGGCGCCTGCCGCCGCAGGCCGCCGCCGCCGGCACTGATGCCGGGCGCTGCCTGCGCGCCGCCCAGGAATGGCTGTTCAACCGCTATCTCGCAGCGCGCGTCGCCGACGGCCTGCTCGCGCGCTGCCTGCCCGGCGACGTGGTGCGCGGCAGCCGCGGCGAGGTCGCGCTCGCCGGCGACCCGGCGCACAGCGAGAAGCGCTTCGCGAGCTGGGAGGCGGTCGCGCTCGGCCCGCTCTTCGGCGAAGGCATGCTGCCCGCCGCCGGCGAAGCGGCGGCGCGCGAGGCGGCGGTGCTCGTGGAGAACGAACTCTCTCCGGCGCAGCTGAAACGCCTGCACGGTGAGCGCCGTGCGGTGCGCTACCAGCCGGGGCGGGCGAGCATCGACCCCGCCGGCGGCGACCTGGTGCTGAACTGCGAGCTACCCACCGACGCCTACGTCAGCGAGCTGCTCGCGGAATTCCTCCTCGCCGCGCCGCCCGGCGGAGGTGCCGGCGGTGCGGCGGGCGGCGTGGCGGAGGGCGAAACCGGCGGCGGCGCGGATGGCGCGGCGCCGTCGACCGGCGAGGACGCATGAGCGCCGCCGGGCTCGCTACCATCTTCATGGGCACCCCGGAGATCGCGGTGCCGGCGCTGGAGCGGCTCGCTCGCCTGACCACGGTGCGCCTGGTGGTGACCCAGCCCGACCGCCCGGCGGGGCGCGGCCGAGAGCTCCAGCAGCCGGCGGTCAAACGCGCCGCGCAGGCGCTCGGACTTCCGCTGTGGCAGCCCGAGACCCTGCGCGGCCAGGCCGGCGCGCCGGAGCTGCAGAGCGCCGACCTGGTGGTGGTGATGGCCTATGGCGAGCTGCTGCGCCAGGAGGTGCTCGACCTGCCGCGCGCCGGCTGCCTCAATCTGCACGCCTCGCTGCTGCCGCGCTGGCGCGGCGCCAGCCCGCTGCAGGCCGCCCTGCGCGCCGGCGACCGCGCTACCGGGGTGACGGTGATGCGCATGGTGCGCGCACTCGATGCCGGGCCGGTCCTCCACCGCGCCCGCCTCGAGCTGGGCGAGCGCACCACCCTGCCCGAGCTGCACGACGCCATCGCGACGCTCGCCGCCGACGCCCTCGAAAGCGTGCTGCGCGGGTGGCCGGGGCCGGCAGCGGAGCCGCAGGACGAGGCCGCGGCGACGGTCTGCCGCAAGCTCACTACCGCAGATGGGCACCTGCGCTTCGACTGCAGCGCGAGCGAACTCGAACGCTGGGTGCGCGCCTACACCCCGGCCCCGGGCTGCTGGGCGCTGGCCGGCGAGGAGCGCGTGCGCCTGCTCGCGCTCACGGTGCGCGGCGAACGCGCCGGCCTGGCGCCAGGCGCGCTTGCGCTCGCGGACGGCGAACTTTTGGTGGGCTGCGCCGGGGGCGCCTGTGCGATCGAACGTCTGCAGGCGCCGGGCAAGCGCGCCATGGCGGCAGCGGAGTACCTGCGCGGCCACCGCCTGCCCGAACGCCTGGGCTGAGTGCCCCGAAGCAGCCGCCCGCCGGCTGCGCTCAGAGCGGCGCGGAGGTGGGCGCGCGGGCTGGTGCAGGTGCAGGTGCAGGTGCGGTCTTGGGCTGGCCGCCCGGGGCCGGGGCGAGGCGATCGCTGCCGGCGGCGTTCATCATAAAGGCCATCATCAGCAGCTGGCTGATTGGCGCGAAGGGGCTGTCCTTGCCCTCGGCGAGGGACCAGGCGTCGTTGTTGCGCACCATCTTGACGGGAATGAGATGGGGATGGCCGAAGGCGGTGAAGCCGATCGCCAGCTGGCGCTGGTCGCCGCCGCCGCCGCCGCCGCCGCCGTCGGCGCCGGTGACGGTGACGGTGACGGAGTCGAGCAGGGCGTTGGCGTCGAGGCCGTAGACTACGAGCGCCTGCTTGAGCGCGGGCAGCGCGGCGCTCAGGCGGTGGAGAGCCTCCTCGATCTTGAGCGCACGCACATCGACCGCGTTCTTCACGCCCAGGGCCTGGGCGCCGGCGACCAGCTGGGTCACCGCCTTGCGCAACTTGCCGGGATCGTTGAGGCCGGCAGACGGGATCCAGGTTCCGATGTCAGCGAGGAAACCCTGGAGGGCGGCGTAGTCGAGCGCCGGGGGATCGCCCGCTTTGACCTCCTTGGGCTGGCTGCCGGCGAGGGCGAGGAAGCCGCCTGCCGTCTGCAGCCCGACCACCAGGTCCTGGGGGTTGAGGGAGGCGAGCTCGGGCTCGGCCTGGGCGACCAGCAGATCGATGGCGTTGGGCGCCAGCAGCAGGCCCAGGCCGCCGTTGAGCTGGCGGTCGCCATCGGCATCAGGAGAGGTGGCGCTCTGCAGCCAGAGCTTGTCGAGCTGCGCGCGCAGCTGCGGGGTGAGCGCATGGTAGAGCAGCGCGAGGTCGTTGCGGCGCAGGGCCAGCACCCAGTGCTTGATGGTGGCATCCGGCGCGGCGGCGGTCGCATCGGCGGCGGGGGTGCCGGCGGCGGGTGCGGGCGTGGTGGCCGCCGGGATGCTGACGGCGGGCGGCGCCGCGTTCGTGCTCTCGCCGGCATGCAGGACGGCACCCAGGCTGAGGGAGGCGAGCGCGGGCAGGACGAAGCGCATCATGATGCAAGCCTCCAGGGAGAGCGGGACCATACTGCCAGTGTACGGACAGGCAATCATGGCGAGCGCAGACGCAAACTCCTGGCGCCTGCGCTCGATCGCTGTAAAACCTTGGCTAGCCGGCGGTAGGATCGCAGCTCGGCAGCCGTCTCCTCGCCGTTCACCGGCGCTACGCCGGATCGTTTTGGCGCGGTTTGCCTTGGTATTCTTTGTGCTAGACCACTGGCAGCGACATCATCACCATCATCATCACCATAAGTGCCAACAGAATTAACGAGGAGACCCAGCCATGATGTTCGGATTCAACCCCATCGAGATCGCCATCGGTCTGATCTCCATCGTGCTCTCGCTCGGCGCCTCCCTCCTGGTCAAGGTGATGTTCGCGCGCGGCCAGCGCATCGCCATCGCGAGCGGCCTGAGCGGTCGTGAGATCGCTGAGCGCGTGCTGCGCGACGCCGACATCACTGACGTGCGGGTGCTCGAG
>JAYVMM010000623.1:0-1743 GCA_043758975.1 Planctomycetota bacterium
CCCTGCATCAACGTCCACGTCACCCTGGTCGACGGCTCCTACCACGACGTCGACTCCTCCGAGCACGCCTTCATCGCCGCCGGCCAGCTCGCCATCCGCTTGGCCTACCCCAAGCTTGGCGTGCAGGTGCTCGAGCCGTGGATGCTGGTCGAGGCCGAGACCCCGGACGAGTTCACCGGCTCGATCATGGGCTCGCTCAACGCCAAGCGCGCGATGATCACCGAGACCGCCAAGCGCGGCCCGAACAACATCATCCGCTGCGAGGTCCCGCTCGGCGAGATGTTCGGCTACACCACCGACCTGCGCTCGATGAGCCAGGGCCGTGCCACCTACTCGATGGAGCCATCGGAGTACAAGGCGGTGCCGAACTCGATGCTCGAGAAGCTCAAGAAGGCCGAGGGCATCGCCGCCAAGGGCTGAGAGCTGAGGGGAGCTGAGGCGAGCTGAGCAGCCCGGCAGCGCCCGGGACGTAGCGGGCCGCCGAAGCTCAGGTCCCGGCAGCGGGTGCCGCGGGCGTTGGCGCGCGCTGGCACACCAGGATGACCTCATCGACGCCGGCGGCCTGTGCATCGACCAGGCCGGGGGCGAAGCGCAGCTCCTGCTGCAGGCGCAAGGCGATGGGCATGATCAGGTAGTTGTAGGAGAACAGCGCGCGGCGCGGCATGTTGCGCAGGAACCACATGCCGAGGGCGACCACCCACGGCTTGGCCGGCTGCATGCCAGCATAGCCCGCGCTGGATGCGACCAGCAGGTGGCGTTCGCCCAGGCGCGCGAGCAGCTCGGCGGGCTCGTAGCGGCGGTAGTGCCCGCACTGGGCGTCGAAGGCGGTCCAGCGCGCCTGGAACAGCGGCACCGAGAGCACCAGGGTACCGCCGTCGCCGAGCACACGGTCGATCTCCGCGAAGGCGGCGGCATCGTCGGCGACATGCTCGATGACGTCGAAGGCGCACACCAGCTCGAAGCTGCCCGCCGCGAAGGGCAGCGCCATGATCGAGCCGACCTGGGCCTGCCCGCCGAGACGGTTGAGCGCCGCCACCGCGGGCGCGCTGAGGTCGACGAAGGAGGTGCCGGCGATGGGCAGGCGCGGGCGCATGCCCGGGCCGAGCTCGAGGCGGCGCGGCGCGGCGGCAGCGAGGCCCTGCAGCAGCGGCCAGGTGTTGAAGCGCTCGGGCGGGTGCAGGCGGGTGTCCCGCCACAGGTTGTCGTAGAACGAGCGGTTGACCTCGCCGAGATCGGCGGCGGCGGGTGCGGCAGGTGCGGCGGGGGACGGGGACGGCTTCAGCGGACCACCTGTTCAGCCGCCGACCATGGCGCGGAAGCGCGCCTCGAGGTCCTGGAAATCCTTCCAGCCGAGGCCGCGCAGCCAATTGGCGACGCGCTCCGGGCTGTCGCCGAGCTTGACCAGGTGCTGCTGCGCTTCATCGACCAGACCGTGCAGGCGCTCGAGGTCGTCGAGCGCCGGCTTGGCCACCACCGGATCGATGGCGCCGGCGGCCATCAGCTGCTGCATCGAGCTGCGCAGGTAGGACATGCGCACGGTGACCTCGGCCTGGATCTTGCCCTTGATGTCCTCGCCGACCATGCCGCTCACCGGATCGGTGACCACAAGGGTGCCGCCACCGGAGAAGCGGGTATAGGCCCAGCCGGCAACCAGCAGCAGCGCAGCAATGATCAGCAGCGGTTTCATCGGTGCTCGCGCGCGCCGGACGAGCGGGCGCTGTGCGGGGTGGCGGTCGGGCGCCG
>JAYVMM010000624.1:0-8899 GCA_043758975.1 Planctomycetota bacterium
GGCGCAGCGGCCATGACGAGCTGCGCGTCAACATCGTGGTCACCCCCGGCATCAACACCGAGGGCGTCTTCGGCGCCGGCCAGCCGACCTGGGTGCTGATCGCGCGCGCGGTCCACCGCCCGGCGGAGCGCTGCTACCGCGAGGGCGTCTCGGCGGTGACCTTCGAGGCCACCCGCATCCTGCCGGCGCTCAAGACCACCAACTACCTGGTCGGCAAGACCGGCATCGAGCTCGCCGAGCGCAGCGGGGCGCACGAGGCGTTCTACGTCTCCGATAAGGGCTATGTCACCGAGGGCGTGACCAGCAACGTCCTGGTGGTCAAGGGGCGCCGGATCATGACCCCGGTGGCCGACTGCCTGCCCGGCATCACCAAGGCGGGGATTCGCCCGCTCGCCGTCGCCCAGGGCCTGGAATGGTACGAGTGCAACCTCACCCGCGACGACCTCTACACCGCCGATGAGGTGTGGGTCACCTCGGCGGTGCGCGAGCTCATCCCGGTGGTGAAGGTCGATGGACGCACCATCGGCGCGGGCAGCGTCGGTGCGGTGGCCACCGCGATCGGCGCACTCTACCACCAATCCTGCATCAGCGACGCCCGGCGCGACGCCGCCGCGGCCGCCGCCCAGCCATGAACGAGGCCGTCGCAGCGTCGCCCGCCGGTCAGCCACAGCTGCTGCCCGGCGCCGCCAACTTCCAGGTCATCGAAGAGCCGGCCTACGCCCCGAGCGGGTCGGGCGAGCACCTCTATGTCGAGATCGAGAAGGAGGGGCTCACCACCGAGTGGGTCGCCGAGCAGCTGGCGCGCACCCTCTCACGCCGGAGCATGGACGTCGGCTATGCTGGACGCAAGGACCGCCACGCCATCACCCGGCAGTGGTTCAGCGTGCTCAAAGGCGATGCCGCTCTCCTGAGCTCCCTGGAGGCACCCGCCGGGCGCGGCCGAGTGACCATCCTCACCGTGACCCGCCACGGCAACAAGCTGCGCCTCGGCCACCTCAACGGCAACCGCTTCCGCCTCGCCATCGGCGGCATCGCCGACGCCGCTGCGCACCAGCAGCTCGCTGAGCGCCTCGCGCGCCTCGCCCATGACGGCATATGCAACCGCTTCGGCGAGCAGCGCTTCGGCATCGCCGGCGCGACCTTAGCTGTGGCGCGCGCGTGGGGCGCGGGCGACGCCGCGGCGGCAGTCGAGCGCATCGTCGACCCCGCGGGCGCCTGGCGCTTCGGCAGCCCCCTGCCGGGCGCCTTCCGCCCCGGCGCCGAGGGCCGCGTGCTCGGCTTCCTCCGGCGCCGCGCCGACGATCCCGCGGCGGCCCTGCGCGCCGGCGGCGACCAGCTGCGCAAGTTCGCCGCCTCGGCGGCGCAGAGCGCGGTCTTCAACGCCGTGCTCGACGCGCGCCGGGCGGGCGGCCTACTCCACCAGCTGCGCCCAGGCGACCTCGGCTGCACCCTGCGCGGCGCGCCCTTCGCGGTCACCCTGGACGACCTCGCGGCGACCAACCAGCGCGCCGCCGCCGGGGTGCTCGACGCCTTCGCCACCGGCCCGTTGCCCGGCACCAGCCGCCTGCGCCCCAGCCCGGAGATCGAGGCCGAGGAGCGCGCGTGGTCGGCGGCGAGCGGGGTTTCGTGGGAGTGGTGCGGTGCGGGTGGGGCGCTTGCGAGCCCGGGCGAGCGGCGTCCCCTGCTGGTGCGCTTCCGCACCCCACCGCAGCTGGAGGCGGGCACGCCGGCCTGGCTGGAGTTCGCCCTGCCCGCGGGCAGCTACGCCACCGAGGTGCTGGCCCAGGCCGGCATCGCGGTGCCCGCCGACCGCCGCGGCTGAACCCTCAGGCGCCGCCCCGCCCGACCGGGTGCAGGGCTCCGGGCAGGCCGCCGAACAGCCAGCCCACCGCCATCGCCGCGAGCGCGGTCTCGCCGGCACCCAGCAGCATGGTGCGCCAGGTGGCATCGCCAAAGCCGGAACACCAGCCGTCGGCGGCGGCCGCGAGCAGCGAGCACACCGCGGCCCAGCTCGCCCAGCCGGTCGAACGCGTGCGGAAGACCAGGCTGCGCACCGGGAGGTAGGCGAGTGCAAGCAGGAGGTAGACGATGGCGTGAAAGTACTCGCTGCCGGGGTCGACGAAATCGACCACCACGCCGATCAGCCAGGCCCGCCACAACACCCCCTGCTCGGTGCCGTCCACCATCGCCCAGGCGGCAAGCGCGAGCGGGAGGTCCGGCACCACCGGCCAGCGCGCCAGCCAGCTGTACTGGAGCAGGCTGAGGGCCAGGGCGATGAGGGCGAGCATCGCGGAACGCACGCGCGCAGCCTAGCGCGCGCTGCGCTGCTAGCTATGCCGGGTGCCGCGCGTGGCGCGAGCGGTCGCGGTGGGGTCCCAGCGATGGCCTTTCGCACCGCCTCGTTACGGTCGCGGCGATGAAATGCGCTGGCATCGACGAAGCCGGATACGGCCCGACCCTCGGCCCGCTGTGCGTGGTCGCGGTCCAGGTCGCCGGCGCAATACCGGCGGAGCTGCCCGCCGCCTTCGCCGCCACCGGGGTGCGCGACAGCAAGCGCGTCCACCGCCCCGGCGACCTTGCCCCGCTCGAGGCGGTCTGCCTGCCGGCGCTCGCCTGGCTGAATGGTAGTCATCCGGCCACCGCCGCCGCGCTCTTTGCGCGCTTCGGCGAGCCTCTGCCCGACCTCGTGCTGACGCCCTGGCTGGCGGGTGCGCCGTGCCTCGCCCTGCCGGTGGCCGCGACCACACTGCCCAGCTGGGACCTCGCCAGCCTCACCCCGGTCGCTGCCGCCGGACGCATCATCCATCCCCCGGCCTACAACCAGGCCCTCGCGGGCGGGCTCAACAAGGCGGAGCTCGAACTCAGTCTGGTGCGCGGCCTGCTCGCCGGCCTGGCCCGCGACCAGGCGAGCGCCACCGTGGTCGACCGCCTCGGCGGACGCCGCTACTACCGCGAACTGGTGCAGGCGGCCTGGCCGGACGACCTCGTCCTGATCGAGGAGGAGGCCGAGGCGGCCAGCCGCTACCTCTGCCAGCGCGGCGCGCATGAGCACCGCGTCTCCTTCCTGGTCGATGGTGAGTCGCAGAGCCCGCTCACCGCTCTCGCCAGCTGCCTGGCCAAGTACACCCGCGAACTGCACATGCTGCTGCTCAATCGCTGGTTTTGCGCCCGCCACCCCGGGCTGCGCCCGACCGCCGGCTATCCCGAGGACGCCAAGCGCTGGCTGCGCGAGCTCGGAGCCGAGGAGCGTGCCGCCTTCGCCGCGCAGCTGATCCGGGTCGAACGCACCGCAGCAGGCCGAGCGCCGCCGGTTTCCGATTCTCCACCGCCAGCCGGCGGCTAGAAACCCGGAGTGTGGCGACCGCCGCCCGCAGGAGGTTCCCCATGGGCCAGACCGCACTCGATGAGGCCGCGCTGACGCGCGCGCTGCAGTGCCTGCCGGGCTGGGCCGGCGACAGCGGCGGCATCGCGCGCACCTTCACCTTCGCCACCTTCGCCGAGGCCATCGCCTACATGCAGGCCTGCGTGCTTGAGATCGATCGCCTCGACCACCATCCGGAATGGAGCAACGTCTACAACAAGGTGGCCATCCGCCTGCGCACCCACGGTGCCGGCAACCGCGTCACCGCGCTCGACACCGCGCTGGCGACCGTCCTCGCGCGCATCGCGACCGAGCGCGGCGCGCGCTGAGCGCGGGCGCCGCTGTCGTCATCGCCACCGCTACCGCAGCAGCTGCAGCACCCGCGCTCACGCGTTTTGCAGATTGAGCCCGTTGATGAGGTGCAGGCGCAGGCCCTCGGCCTCCTCGTCGCTGAGCTTGCTGCCGGCGCGCGCGACGTAGAAGACGTCGACCGCGACGTCGCCCATGGTGTTGATGCAGGCGAAGGCGATGTCGCAGCCGAAGCTCGAGATGCTCCGGCACAGCCGGCTGAGCAGGCCGACCTCGTCCTTGGTGTGGATGTCGACGATGGTGTGGTGCTCGCTGGTGCGCTGCTCGACCTTCACCGCCGGATCGTCGAAGCCGCTGTCGGCGGGGCGCGTGACGGCGATGCTGTTGCGACGCTTGGCGAGCAGGGTCTCGGCGCTCAGTTTTCCGGTCGATACCGCGAGCAGGTCGTTGTTGAAGCGGATCCAGGCCGACTCCTCCTTCACCCGCGTCGGGTAGATCGTGGTCAGGCGGTAGCTGTAGACCACCATGCCGGAGGTGGTCACCCAGGTGCGCGCGTCGATGATGTCGAAGCCATGGCCGCTGAGGGTGGCGGTGACGTCGGCGAACAGCGCGTGGCGGTCGGGGACCGCTGCCGCGAGCATGATGTACTTGTCCTTGAGCTCATAGCTCATCCCCACCCCCGCGCTGCGCGCCTGGGCGAGCACGCGGAAGTGGCGCAGCGCATCGCCGGGCGGGCATTGGTGGAGGTAGTTGTGGGGCAGCTCGGCGAGGTAGGCGGCGGCATCCGCGAGGGAGACCCCGCCGGAGACCAGCTCGTGGAGCAGAACCTCGTTGCGGCTCGGCGTCGGGACCTGGGCGCCGTTGCGCAGGTGCGCGCTCAGCGCCTGGTAGAGCTCGCCGAGCAGCGCCTCCTGCCAGCCGGTCAGCACCCCTTCGCCCACCGCCTTGGCATCGGCCCAGGTCAGGCAATAGAGCATGTCGAGCTGGTCCTGGCTGCCCATCGCCGCGGCGAGGGTGGCGAGGAAGCCGGCATCGTTGAAGTCGCGCATGCGGCTGGCGTCGGAGAGCATGACATGGCGGTCGACCAGGAAGTAGACCAGGTCCTCCTCGGCTTCGTTCAGCCCGAGCCGGCTGGCGACCTGGGCGACCATCAGGGCGCCGCGCGGGACGTGCCCGCGGCCCATGTACTTGCCCATGTCGTGCAGCAGCAGCCCGAGCGCGAGCAGGTCCTTGCGCTTGACCGCTGGGTAGAGCGAGCGCATGCCGGGCAGACCGTTGGCGCTGCCGGTGGCGACGGCGTCGAGGTTGCCCATCGCGAAGAGGGTGTGCTGGTCGACGGTGAACTGGTGGTAGCTGCCGAATTGCATGTGGCAGGTCAGATTGCCGAACTCTGGCAGGTAGGCGCCGAGCAGCCCGGCATTGTGCATGTCTTCCAGGATCGGCCTGGTCTTGCCGACCTCGCCGATGATCTCGAGGAAGACCCGCCCGATGGCGTGGTCGGCGCGCACCTCGTCGGTGACCACGCCGAGGTGGGCGTTGATCGCGCGCTGCAGCTCGAGGCTGAGGCGCAGCGACTTGATCTGGGCCATGCGGCACATGCGCAGCAGGCGCGCACCGGCGTCGGGCAGGGCCCAGAACCCGGCATGGGCGACGTAGACCTGGCCCTGGACCGCGACGAAATCCTGGTCGAGGGTGCGGCGGGTCTTGATCAGCAGGGTCCAGCGCCCGAGATGGCCCTTGGCGCGCAGCCGGCTGATGCACAGCTCGACCATTTGGTGCACGTGCAGCGCGCGCGCGTAGTGCTGCTTCATGAAGTGCTCGACCGCGCGCAGCCGGCTGACGTCCTGGTAGCCCAGCAGCTTGGCCACCCGCACCTGGTCGGCGAGCTGGAAGACGTCCTGCTTGCGCTGGTGGTGGAAATGGATGAGCGAGCGCAGCGCGAGCAGCTGGTCGTTGTTGGATTCGACCTGGGCGAGGTCGGAAGCGGTGAACACTTCGAGCTCGCCGAGCGCACTGATCTCGCGGCTGCCGTAGATCATGAAGGCGGCATTGCGCAGCAGCTGGACGTCGCGCAGCCCGCCGGGGTTGGACTTGAGGTTGGGCTCCATGGTGAACAGGCTGACCCCGGCCTGGCTGCGCCGCTTCTCGAGCTCCTCGATCTTGAATTTGAGGAAGGGCAGGCTGCGCCGGCGGCGGAAGCGCTCGATGAGCGCGTGCAGCGCCTGCTCGATGTGCTCGCTGGCGAGCAGGCTGCGCTGCTCGATCACCGCGGTGCCAGTGACGAAATCCTCCTCGATGATGCGCTCGAGGTCGCTCAAGCTGCGCAGGCTGGCGCCGACGGTGAACTTGACGTCCCACAGCAGCGCCTGCAGCTCGGCGTTGGCGGCGGTGAGCCAGGCTGGCGGGCGGGCCTCGGTGTTGAGCACCATGAGGTCGATGTCGGAATAGGGATTGAGCTCGCCGCGCCCGTAGCCGCCCAGGGCGATCACCCCGACCTGGCGGCGCCAATCCGCCGGCGCCCCGGCTTTGTCGAAGGCGCGGCGGGCGAGCGCGCGGATGATGGCGTCGCTGAGGGTGGCGATGGCGCCGGTCACCGTCAGCCCGCTGAGCGCGAGCGGGCGCTCGACCTGGAATTTGGCGATGGCCGCCAGCTCGCGCACGCGCAGCGCCTTGAACCCCGCCACCGCCTCGGCGCGCGGTGCGAGCTCGAGTTGGGCGATCTCGCGTTGCCGGGCCTCGGGATCGGACAGCAGCTCGGTGCCGGTGGGTGCGCTCTCCATGTCGGGACCAGTGTAGCTCCGATGCCCCTGCGACAAGGCGCAAACGCCCATGGCTACCGCCCGCACGGGGGCGCTTGCGGAGCCTGCCGGCGATTCCATCCTCACGCCATGCCCGCTCGTCCGCCCCTGGCCATCCCCCGTCTGAGCGTGGCCGCGCGCGCGCGCTGGCGCGTGCCGGGCTCGAAGAGCATCACCAACCGCGCCTATGTGCTCGCAGCGCTTTGCGCGCGCACCGACCTGGTCAACGCCCTGGAGAGCGACGACACCAGGCATATGCGCGCCTGCCTCGGGCACTTCGGGGTGGCGACCGAGGAGCTCAATGAGGGGCCTGGGCGCGAGCGGCGGGTGCGCGTGCTCGGCGGGAGGCCCCGCCTGCGCAACCCCGGGCGCGAGCTCTTTGTCGGCAACAGCGGCACCACCGTACGCTTCCTCGCCGCCTTCGCCGCGCTGGTACCGGGTGAAGTGACCTTCGTCGGCGATGCGGCGATGGCCAAGCGCCCGATCGCCGACCTCGTCGATGGCCTGCGCCAGCTCGGCATCCGGGTCGACTGCGTGAGCGGCTGCCCGCCGCTCACCATCCATGGCGGGCCGGTCACCGGCACGCGCGTCACCATGCATGGCGAGCGTTCGAGCCAGTACTTCACCGCCCTGCTGCTGGCGGCCGGCATGTTCGACGCCGACCTCAGGATCACCGTCAGCGGCGAGCTGGTCAGCCGCCCGTACATCGAGATGACCGTGCGCATGGTCGAGCAGTTCGGCGGACGCATCGAGGTCACCGCGGACGGCTTCCTGGTGCACGGCCGCCGCAGCTACGGCCTGCTCACGCCGCCCGACGGCGGCGCCGCCGCCTACCGCATCGAACCCGACGCCTCCTCGGCTAGCTACGCCTTCGCCCTCGCCGCCGCCGGCGCGGCGTCGATCACCGTGCCCGGCCTGGCCCCGGGCTCGCTGCAGGGCGACTACCGCTTCGTCGAGGTCCTGCGCGCGATGGGCGCGCAGGTGAGCGTGGACGCCGCCGACGGCGGCAGCACCACGGTAAGCGGGCCGGCGCGGCTGCGCGGCATCGACGTCGACATGCACCACATCAGCGACACCGTGATGACCCTGGCCGCGATCGCGCCGCTGTGCGACGGTCCGACCACCATCCGCAACATCGCCAACATCCGCATCAAGGAGACCGACCGCCTGGCCGCCACCGTCACCGAGCTGCGCCGGCTCGGGCAACAGGTCGAGCACGGCGAGGACTGGCTGACCATTCTGCCGCGCCCGCTCCGCCCAGCGACCATCGCCTGCTACGACGACCACCGCATGGCGATGAGCTTCGCCGTGCTCGGCGCGCTCGCCGGCGGCGTCACCATCGAGGACCCCGCCTGCACCGCCAAGACCTACCCCGGCTTCTGGGACGACCTCGCCGCGCTCTACCCGGCGGCTGGGCGGCCCTGGTGATGCGCGCGCGATGAGCCTGCGCATCATTTCCGGCACCTTGCGCGGACGGCGCCTGCTCGCCCCCCCCGGGCTGGAGACCCGCCCGCTCCCCGACCGCATCAAGCAGGCGCTGTTCGACTGGCTGGCGCCGGACTGCGCCGGCCTGGCGGTGGCCGACGTCTGCGCCGGTTCGGGCGCCTTCGGCTTCGAGGCGCTCAGCCGCGGCGCCGCGGTGGTCCACCTCATCGACTCCTCGCGCGCCGCCTTCGCCATCCTCCAAGCCAACCTGCGCGGCCTCGGCTCGCCATCCGGCGTCCGCCTGGTCGCGCGCGAATTCCAGGCCGCGCTGCCCAGCCTCAGCGGGCTCGACCTGGTGTTCTGCGACCCCCCCTTCCCGTGGTTCGCCAGCGCCCCGGATTCTCTCGCCGCGATGCTGGCGCTGGGCGCTGGCGCGCTCGCGCCCGGCGGTCGCCTGGTGGTGCGCGGCGAACGTGGCAGCGCGCTGCCGCCGCTGCCGTCGCGTCTGCGCGAGAGCGCGCGGCGCTTCTACGGGCGCAGCTGGGTCGCGGTGCTAGTGCCGCTATCGCTGCCGCTGCCGCGGCGCACCGACGGCACCCTGCGCTCAGGAGGTGAGGTCGCCGCCGGCGGGGGCGCCGGGAGCGCCGGGAGCGCCGGGGACAGTGGCGACCACCGGCGCGCGATGGCGCAACCAGGCGGTGCCGGCGATGGGCAGGTAGAGCGCCAGGCCGAGGGCGACGGCGACCGCCAGGCGCAGGGCCGCCAGCCCTGAGCCGCGACCGGGCGGCTGCGGCCACCAGTGCAGCAGGCCAGCCACCCCGCCGGCCATCACCAGGGCGGCGAGCCCAGGGCGCAGCAGCGTGCGCAGGTCGAGCACCCAGCCCGCGCCCAGCCGCTGCAGGGTCACCAGGTAGGCGGCGCAGCCGACCGCACTGGAGATCGCGGTCGCCAGCGCCAGCCCGGCCTCGCGCAGGCTGGTCTGCACCAGCACCAGGTTGAGCGCGAG
>JAYVMM010000625.1:0-2957 GCA_043758975.1 Planctomycetota bacterium
GTCGCCGGGATCGCCGCGATCAGCCTGCAGATCACCACCATGTCGCCGAAGACGCGCATCGTGCACATGGCCGTGCTGCCGCGCGGGCGCAAGGCCAACGACCCCTTCCGGGCCAAGATCACCGAGCTCAATCGTCTGCTCGCCACTTTCGCCACGCAGGAGCGCCATGCCTTCATCGATATCGGCGCGCACTTTCTCGATGCCGAGGGCACCATCCCGCCGGCACTGATGGGCGATGCCTGCCATCCCACTGACCAGGGCTATGCCATATGGGCAACGGCCCTGCAGGCTGAGTTCGCCAAGACGCCCTGAACCTGCCCCGCCGCCAGTGTCCCGAGCACGCTCGACTCCTCCGCTACTTGTAATCACCGGCTCCGACATAGGGTACACGCGCTGCTCCTAGGTGGCGATCAGCACTGTGGTTAGAAGCACTTCGGGGTGATGATGAACGCGCTCCTCGAGTACCATGTGACCACCGTCCTGGTGGTGGTGCTCTACACCATCGCCCTGATCGGCTGGGGCGCCTCTATCCGCCTCGCCCTCACCCTCGCCGCAACCGGGGTCGGCTTCGACGCCGTGCTTGGCATCGCCGGGGCGACCTGCGTCGGTGGGCTGCTCAATCTCGCCGGTCTGGTCACGCGCGGGCTGCTGCAGGCGCTGCTGCTCGGCGGCGGCCTCGCCGCGATCTGGATCCATCGGCGGTCGCTCGCCCAGCTGGTGCCGCTGCTGCGCAGCTGGCGCGCCGAGCCGCTTGCGGCGATCGGCATGGCGGTGTGCGCGCTGCTCCTGCTGCGCGACCTCATGCTCAGCGATGTCCGACCGTTTTGCGACACTGATGACTTCCAGGCCTACCTGGTCTTCCCGCAGAAGCTGCTGCTCGCTGGCTGTCTGGCCGACAATCCCTACAGCGCCCGGCGCATCGAGAGCTCGCTCGGCGGGCAATACATCCTCGACGCCCTGCTCCTCGCCCTCACCGGCCTGGAGCGCCTGAATGCGCTCGAACAGGGCGTCGGCCGCCTGGTGGTCGCGCTGGCGGTCTGGGGCCTGGCGCGCGGCTACGGAATCTCGCGCAGTGTCAGCCTTCTTCCA
Source organism: Planctomycetota bacterium (assembly GCA_043758975.1). Taxonomy (GTDB): domain Bacteria; phylum Planctomycetota; class UBA11346; order UBA11346; family UBA11346; genus BOG-1363. The sequence goes on from JAYVMM010000625.1 coordinate 1,090, forward strand.
CTCGCGCTCACCCTGATCTTCTGGCCGATGCTGGTCAACCTCACCAGCGTAATGACCGGGATCGCGCTCTTCATCGGTATGCTCCATGTGCTCGCGTCCGAGCCGGGCAGGGGACGGCTGCCGGCCCTGGCGCTGCTCAGTGCCGGATTGTGCAGCCTCAAGAGCTCGCACATCCCCGCCACCGCGCTGATGCTCGGTGCGGGGGTGCTGTGCGACCCGCGCCAGCGCCTGATGCTCCGCCTGCGCGATGCACTGACCCTGGCGGCGCTGACCTTGCTCCTGCTCGCGCCCTGGATGCTGGACATGTACCGCGCCACAGGCACCCCCCTCTATCCGGTGCTCGGTCGCGGCCATCATGGCACCGCCTTCGGCACCTACGAGAAGCCCAACCAGGGTATCCGCCTGCGCGACTTCCTGCGCCCACTGCTCAACCTCCTGCTCGGCACGCTCGGGCTGGTCATCCTGGCGCTGAGCGCGCTCGGCCTGTGGTGGCGGGTACGCCCGGCATTGACCATTATGGCCACCACCGCCCTCGCCGCCATGGCGGCCTCGGCGCTGCTCTTCTTCCTGCTGACGAGCGGTTCCGAGCGCTATATCCTGGCCTTCTTGATGCCGGCCTTCCTCATGCTCGCGCTCCAGGCGCTCGTCCCCAGCGAGAGCGACCGCGGTCCACAGCGGGTGCTCAACCGTCTCGCCCTGCTCGCGACCGCCTTCCTGCTCGGGGATGGCTGGAACACCTCGCGCATCGAGTTCGGGCGCTATCCCTCCGCCCCGCCGACCCCCGCCTACCGCGACGTCCATGAGGGCGCCGAGGAGCTGCAGCGCCTCCAGCAAGGCATCCCGCGCGGGGAGGCCATCCTCGCCCGGGTGGCCAAGCCGTTCCAATTCGATTTCAGCCGCAACCCCATTTGCGAACTCGACTGGCCGGGCGGCGCCAGCCCCCCGCCCGGTCTGCAGACGGCGGCGCCGGCCGAGGACATCGCACGCTTCTTCCGCGAGCATGGCATCCGCTGGCTGGCCTATTCCTACGCCGACGAGGCCGCCTTCTCCCATGCCCGGCACGATGGCGAGACCGCCAGCGACCAGCCGCCGTGGACCCGCATCAACGCCTACCACACCCTCGATTTCCAGGACCGCCTGGTGGAGCTGGGCCGGCGCTACCGCCATGCCGGCGATGATGGGCGCACCTTCATCCTCGATCTGCAGACGCCGGGCGCGGCAGCGGGCGAGCAGGGTCCGGCGGTGCCGGCAGCACCGGCCAAGCAGGCAGCCAGCGCGCCATGAGCGGACGCTGGGCGCGCGCGCGGGGATGGCTGCGCACATGTTTCAGCCTGGCCGCCTATGCCGCAATGATGGTGCCGATCGCGGCGGTCGATTTCGGCGTCCTCCAGCTCCTGGTCGGCATCAGCGTCCATCTCGGCTTCGGCGAGCTGTATCTGCTCGCCAACGTAGTGAGCTTCTCAGTCGCCAATGCCCTCACCTGGGTGTGCTCGCGTCGCTGGATCTTCAAGGCCAGCGCCAGCGCCAGCGCGGTCGATGTGGTGGCTTTCACCGTGATCGGCGTGGTCGCGCTCGGCTTGCAGTCGGTGGTGATGTACCTCGCGGTGACGCTCGGGCACATCGATTACCGCCTGGGCAAGCTGGCGGCGATGGCGCTGACCGTGATCTGGACCTATTTCGCGCGGCGCTGGCTGTTCGCGCGTACGCAACCGCCCGCCACCCCAGTCGATCCCGCGGCGGGCGTCGCTACCGCTAATGCTACCGCCACCGCGCCGCAGCCGCAGCCGCAGCCGCAGCCGCAGCCGCAGCCGCAGCCGCAGCCGGAGGCCGAATGAGTGCGTGTGGCGGGTGCAGCGCGGGTGCAGCGC
>JAYVMM010000626.1:0-2178 GCA_043758975.1 Planctomycetota bacterium
GAACTGGAGCTGCTGGAGACCAGCCAGGACCTGCACTTCATCACCGAGCCCTTGCGCCTGCGCGTCGAGACCTGGGAGGACTTCCGCGACCGCAAACGGCATCCAGTCAATCTCAGCCTGCGGGATTACGGCCTGTTCGCCACGGCGAAGGACTTCCCCGGACCGGATCTCGGCTTCCATGCCGGGCCCTACGATGGCCACGCTGGGGGCTTCAACATGTTCAAGGGCGATAGCGGCCATTCCGCCGGCCGCGAACCGGAACCCGGCGACGTGGTCGAGCTGCTCACCAAGATCAGCACCAACGGCGGCGTCGAGCTGCGTGGCCACGGCAACGTCTATGTGCTGGTCACCGACGAGGAAGAGGTCGCCATGCGCAAGACCCTCGAGGACATGAACGCACGCAAGATGCGGCGCAGCGAATGGCGGGTGACCTTCGGCACCTTGCCGGCGGCCGAGACCTTCCCGAGCGGACTCATCCCGACGGCTGATGCGGTCAAGCTGGCCCAGCGCCTGCAGGCGAAGGCCCAGCTCTCGCTCGCAGCCATGAGCGGCCAGCGCGTCAGCGCCACCAACCTGCGCCAGCAGGCCCAACTCGCTGGCGCCGATATCGTCAATTTCGCCCTCGATTCCCGCATCGAGGTCTTCAACAGCGGGCGCAGCGCCGATCTGCGTCCGACCCTGGGCATGAACTTCACCTGGCTGGCGTATCAGCTCAACTGGGTCGATCCGCAGGAATCGACCATGAGCGCGCTGCGCAATCCCGGAGTCAGGCTCCCCGGCTCGACCACCTCGACCAGCACCGACACCAGCAAGGAGGACCCCAAGGTGAAAGAAAAGGAGAAGACCACCACGGTCAGCGTGACGACCCAGGATGCCGGCGTGCATGGCGGCGAGAGCATGCAGATCGAGAAGAATGCGGCCTGGACCTGGCAGCCGCAGGGAGAGTGCTATATCGCCAAGGATACGGCCCTGGTCCTGGCGAGCGAGAACCCGGATGGCCACGCGATCATCATCGTGGAGGGCCGCCCATGAGCTACGCCCCCCGCTTCCTGGCGCTCCTCGGGATCATCGCCCTGGCGCTGCCCGGACAGGCTGCCACCCAGCCCGAGATCCTCGACTTGCGGGTCGAGAAGCAGCCGCTGTCGGTGCTGATCGAGCGCATCGCGCGCCAATGCGATGCCGGCCTGGTGGTCAACCACAGCCTGCAGAACCGCATGGCCGAGGAGGTCAGCATCAACGCCAAGGATGCCAAGTGGAAGGATGCGACCAGGCTGCTCGCCGACGAATACCACATCGCCATCACCCTGGTCGCCGACCGCCTGGTGGTGAGTGACGCCGACGAGGAATTCCGCAAGCGCCTGGTCTCGGTCTCCTACGACATGCGCGCATTGTCCGCGCCGCTCGAAGGCTTTCCCGGCCCCGACCTCAGCATCCCCGAGCCGGGCGCCATGGGAAGCCGGCTGCTGCCGCCGATCGAGCCCGAGGCTAAGCCGGAGGTCAATGAATTCATCGAGCTGGTGCAGCGCCAGGTGGAACCCGATTCGTGGAAGCGCATAGGCGTCAACATAAGCGAATATAACGGCGCCATGGTCATCACCCAGGTGCCCGAGATCCAGCTGCAGATCGCCGCACTCATCACCCGGCTGGAGCGCGCCACCGCCCGGGAAGTCGTCTGCCGCTGCTATCGCATGGCCCAGGTCCCCGCGGACCTCGGTGCGGTCATCGACGCCAAGGCCCTGCAGGCGCTCGGCGAACTGCCCGCTCCCGCTGCGGTGTTCGTCACCCTCGACGAGCAGCAGAACCACCACTTCAGCGGCGTGCAGCGCCGGATCATCGACGATGCGGACGTCAACCAGGCCGTCCAGCAGCCGGTGGTCACGGTCATTGCCGATGGCCTGGTGGTCGATATCGATCCGCACGTGACCATCGCCGGCGTGCTCAGCACCACACGCCTCTCGGCCACGGTCAGCCACCGCCTGGGATCGTCCGCCATCGCCGAGGCCAACGGCAAGGAGATCGTGATGCTCGACATCCCCGACCACACCCTCGACCGCATCCGCGATACCAGACTGGTCTCTCCCGGCGGGGCTGCCATCTACCGCTTCTCCGACCGCACCTACCTCGTGGCCTTCGAGGTCCTCGACTACCTCAAGGTCAAATAGCCGGCGATCGCACGTC